>JAVLBD010000009.1:0-20375 GCA_031581405.1 Dehalococcoidia bacterium | reverse complement strand
GAAGTATCCTGCACCTCTTTTTCAACGGTCTATTCAAACTTATTGCAGTATAAACCTGCGTAACGATTCAAAGCTTTAACAGGCTGTGGAGCCGGTGCTCGCCATCGATGGGGCCAACGATGGCCACACTAATTTTTTCCGTCACGAGCATCTGAGCGGCCACACGCTTCAGATCCTCTACAGTAATAGCATCGATTATCGAAGCTACCTCATCCACCGTGTGGATCTGCCCGGTAAGTAACTCCTGACCGCCCAGCCAGCCAGCAACACTCCTGCTGTCCTCCATACGGAGAAGCAGGCGTCCCTTCACTAACTCCTTTGCCTTAGTAAGCTCAAACGATGGGACCTCCTCTTTCAGAGAGGCAAGCGTCTCAAGAATAACCGCGATAGTGTCATCAATGTTCTTTGGGTCCACTCCAGCATAGACAGTGACAGTCCCCGAATCGAGAAAGTGGTCTGCGTAGCTATGGATATCGTAGGCCAGCCCTCTCCGCTCGCGAATCTCCAGATATAGACGGCTGCTCATCCCCTCTCCCAATATAACGTTCAAGAGATCTAGAGTAAACCGATCGGGGTGAGCGAAAGGGAGTCCCCGAACCGCAAGGCAGAGATGGGCCTGCTCGGTATCCCTGCGATCAATACGGAGCCGGGGTGCATCCTGGCTATCGTCAGCCGGATACGGGGATCGAGACGTAGCCATCGCCCAGTCGCCTAGTATTTCTCCTATGGATGACAAGACCTCTTCATGACTAATCTCACCAGCAACGCCAATTATAGTATTGTTTGGCGCATACTGGCAGCCGAGGTAGCCTAGAAGCATCTCACGACTCAGAGCGCTTACCGTTTCCTTGCTCCCGGCAATATCACGGCCCAGGGCCTGAGCGGGCCAGACTACTTCATCTATGAGCATATTCACCCGATGCTGGGGTGAATCCATGCTCTCATTGATCTCCTCTATTATAACGCTACGCTCCCGTTCTATATCCTTAGCACTGAACTTCGAACAGCGGAGCATGTCGACCGTCAGATCTAATGCGAGGGAGAAATGAGGGCGGGCCACCTTACACCAGTAAATTGTGAACTCCTTATCAGTACCCCCATTGAGCAGGCCACCCACCCCCTCGATAGACTCGGCAATCTCCTTTGCAGTGGGGCGCCGCTGGGTCCCCTTGAAACAAAGGTGCTCAATGAAATGAGAGGTTCCTGCCTCCTCCTCGCTTTCATGGCGCGAGCCAGCCCCAATAAAGATATTGATACACACCGAGCGGGTATGGGGCATTGTGCTGGTGATTACACGGAGTCCATTATCTAAAATACTCTTCTGATACATATTGTACCTCAGTCAAATTCTAGACACCCCTCCCTCGCCTGTCAACTAATGTTAATTGACTTTGACATGCTCAATTGCTAATATGAAACTACGGTAAAAAGATCGATCTTCTAGTACAACAGGTATTTAGTGAGATTGCTTAAAAAGAGGTGCCCCGAGACCGACAGGTCGGCCTCCTCCATCTTGAATATTCGCCCGGGATTGGGAAATGCAGGAGTTGCTTGAGGCTATTTCAGCAGTCTCTTGGTATATAGAAGATGAAAACGGTAACAGTGGGTCCATTAAATGACAATTACAAAGGACAAGAAGGCAAACATGGAGATAGCTCATGGCATTCATGCCATATCAGCACATACAGGCCCCCTATCAAGTCCCTTTATGCCCCAGGTATACCTTGCAGTCGGAGGAGAGGGAGTCCTTATTGACTCCGGATATGGCGATGAGCAGTCGGCCAGTGCAATAATAGATTATGTCAATTGTTTCCCCGGACTAAGGCTTTCCTATATCGTTATCACCCATGCCCATCCTGACCATATCAATGGTTCCGCCAGGCTCAGAGAGAAAACGGGGGCCAGTATTGTTATACACTCCGCTGAGCGAAGCAATATCACGGCAGATAAAGAGGTGGGGGAGGGTGATATTGTCTCTCTCAACGGCATCGATCTTGAGGTCGTCCACACCCCCGGACACAGCCCGGGACACATCTGTCTCTATATAAGAAAAGATAGGGTCATGTTCTCCGGCGACCACGTCCTTGGCCTGGGTACCACAGCGATACATCCTCCTCTGGGTGACATGGCGCAGTATATCGATTCCCTGAGAAAGCTCCTTACCTATGATATCGAGCTGATCTGCCCGGGACATGGCACTCCTATAAGGAAGCCACGTAAAAAGCTGGAGGAGTTAATCAATCATCGTCTGGAACGCGAGGCTCAGATAATAGACGGGTTACACCGGGGGAAGGCAACAATAAAAGAGCTGGCTTTCGAGATCTATCCCGAGCTAACCGGCTTCCTCTACGAGGTAGCTAAAGGACAGGTATATGCACATCTAATAAAACTGGAGAATGAGGGGAAGGTGTGCTCGCAGATAAGTGATAATATCATCCGCTATAAACTAGTGCCCCAAAGGGAAAGATATGCTTAGCCTATTTCCGCAAACCACCGAGGTTAAAAACAATCATCTCTTCCTCGGTGGATGCGACGCCACGGCATTATCCGATGAATTCGGTACACCGCTCTATATCTATGACGAAGCAACACTGAGAAATAAATGCACAGAGTATCGGGAAGGGTTTTCACACCGTTATCCTAATAGCCTGGTGATATATGCCTGTAAAGCATTCGTGAATCGAGCGCTGGCGCAGATCCTCAACGAAGAGGGATTGGGGCTCGATGTGGTCTCCGGGGGAGAGCTCGCCGTCGCCAAATCGGTCGGATTCCCCATGGATCGCATCTACTTCAACGGCAATAATAAGTCGCGCCAGGAGCTGAAAATGGCAGTAGAGGGGGGAGTGGGACGTATTGTAGTGGACAATTATTATGAACTTTCCCTGCTAAACGAGATAGCCGGAGCTGCAGGGGCGAAACAAACAATCCTTCTCCGCCTTTCCCCCGGTGTTGACCCTCACACACATGCCCATTTAACCACTGGAGTCATCGATAGTAAATTTGGCTTCACTATGGACCAGGCTGAGAAGGCTCTCACCGGGGAATGGTTATACCCTTCCCTCAAACTAGTTGGGTTCCACTTTCATATTGGCTCTCAGATCTTTGATTTCTCGCCCTATAGGCAAGCGATAGAGATTGTTCTGAAGTTTGCCGCCGATATACGAAATAAACACGGTTTTAGCATTGAAGAATTGGGTACCGGCGGAGGGCTTGCTATCTCCTATTCCGACGATTCCCCAGCTCCTACCGTCAGTGAATTTGCAGAGACAATCACAACCACGCTTCTTGAAAAGAGCAAGGCGCACGGCATTGACCCACCGCGACTTATAGTGGAACCAGGAAGGTCTATCATAGGAGAGGCAGGGGTTGCTCTCTATACCGTTGGAGCAACAAAAGAGATACCGGGGGTGCGCAAATATGTCTCCGTGGATGGGGGCATCGCGGATAACATCCGCCCTGCAATGTATGGAGCTAAATACGAGGCGGTCGTAGCCAACAAAATGGTTGATAAGGCAGAGGGCTCTGCTGAAAAAGAGCGGGTCACTATAGCAGGGAAGTACTGCGAATCGGGGGACATCCTGATTCAAGATATCGACCTTCCGAAACTCGAGCCAGGAGACCTCATTGCCGTACCCTGCTGTGGTGCCTACTGCCTTTCCATGGCCTCAAATTATAATGGTTCTCTTAAAGCGGCTATAGTCATGGTCAAGGATGGGAAGGCACGCCTAATCCGCCGCCGCGAGAGCTTCGAGGATCTTATGAACTGCGATATGCTTTAATGTCGTTAATTACTATTATAGACACCATAATATGGAGCGAATTAAAGGTAAGTAATGTGGCAAGTAGTAGGACATGAAACAGCTGTAGCGCTATTAGACAACAGTCATAAGAGTGGCAAGTTATCTCATGCCTATCTCTTCGTCGGCCCTCCGCACGTGGGTAAGATGACCCTGGCATTGAATCTGGCTCAGGCATTAAACTGCGATGGAGATGAACAGCCCTGTGGTGATTGCGCATCGTGCCAGCGTGTTACCGGACTAAAGCATGCCGATGTACAGGTGATCGGTCTCGATGGCAAGTCTGAGATAGGCATTGACCATATCAGGGAAATAGGGCGCTCCGCTAACCTGAAGCCCTTCGAGGGGAGGAATCGTGTATTCATTATCGATGGAGCGGAGCACCTCTCGTCCGAGGCCGCGAACTGCCTCCTTAAAACACTCGAGGAGCCGCCTCCTAATGTTCAGCTAATACTGATAACCACAGATGAACGTCTGCTTATTCCCACAGTACGCTCCCGCTGCCAGAAGCTGGATCTAAGACCGCTCCCGATTCCTGTGGTAGAACGGGCTCTTGTCGAGCAGTGGGCGGCAACTCCGGAACAGGCAAGGCTACTGGCAAGGCTCTCCGCAGGTTGCCTTGGTTGGGCAGTGAGTGCATCCCTTGATGAAAGTATCCCCAATGAGCGCGCTGAGCAGCTCAGCACCCTGCTCCAGATCACTAACCAGGGGCGAGTGGAGCGTTTCGCCTATGCCTCCCGGCTATCAAGCCAGTTCGCTAAAAATCGTGGAGCTGTGCGGGACGTACTATCACTTTGGGTTGAGTGGTGGCGCGACCTTCTTCTAATCAAGGGAGGCTGCAGCGATTTCATTACTAATATAGATCAAGAGTCCACGCTTTATAGCGAGGCGGAAAGTTATCACTTGACTGGAATCAAAGGATTCATTAGAAGCCTGCAACAGACTATGGAAGCACTGGGGCAAAACGCCAATCCCCGTCTAGTGCTGGAGGTGCTCATGCTTGATATACCAAAAAGAGAAGGGGGCTTAGTTTCAAAGACATGACTGAAGTAATTGGCGCAAGATTCAAGCGGGCGGGGCGTATATATTACTTTGACTCAGCAGACATTGATATAAACGTAGGCGACTGGGTTGTAGTAGAGACCGAGCGCGGACCGGAATTGGTTAGAGTGGTTATCTCTCCAAATCAGGTTCTCGCCAACGAGATAACCGAGCCTTTGAAACCGGTGCTCCGTAAAGCGGAGGAGGAGGACTTCAGCAAACGAGTTGAATTCAAAGATAAGGAGCAAGAGGCCCTGGATAAGTGCCAAGAAATAAGCTCCCGACTTAACCTGCCCATGAAGTTCATCTCCGCCGAGTATAACCTCGAAGGCTCCCGCCTCACAATATTCTTCAGCGCTGAAGGCAGGGTGGACTTCCGCGACCTCCTCAGGGAACTCACCGCCATTTGTAAAACGCGCATTGAGCTTCGCCAGGTGGGACCACGCGATGAATCAAAGCTCCTGGGAGGTTACGGCAGATGTGGTCGCCCATTATGCTGCACTACATACCTCTCCGAGTTCAACCCTGTCTCTATTAGAATGGCCAAAGAGCAAGATCTACCCCTTAATCCAATGAAGATCTCCGGGGTCTGTGGACGGCTATTGTGCTGTCTCAGCTACGAATGCGAACAATATCGCGTCATGAAGGAAAAACTGCCGCCCGTCGGGCAGATGGTGACGACTCCTATGGGTATTGCGAAGGTCGTGAGCGGAAACGCGTTAAAAGAGACGGTGATCGTGGAACTAGAGAGTAAGGCCACAGTGGAATTCCCTATTGAAGAGGTTGAGAGGGAAGGGCACAGGCCCCCTAAACAAAAAGGGTCTTAGTCCCAATCACTTCTCTGCTGCAGCGGTAGAAACTTCTGCCACCCGTTATGCCGCTGAATATACTCGTAGGAGACGTAGTAGCTGCCGGCATAGGGAGCGAAGGGCTGCCGGGCAATTGTCATACCCGCCTCTTGAGGAGTACGTCCCGCCTTTCGATTGTTGCATTTGAGACAAGCGCTCACTACATTCTCCCAGATATGCCGCCCACCTCTATGGCGGGGGCTCACATGGTCCAAGCTAAGCTCCCTGGTCTCCACACCACAATACTGACAGGTATACTTATCTCGCCGGAACACTTCACGGCGGGTTAATTTCTTCTCCGGGCGAGGTCGTTTCACCATGTAAACGAGGCGGATAACCGAGGGTATAGGGATAGAATTACTTGCGGTGTGGATCATCCCTGAGTCATTCTCCAACGTCTCCGCCTTGCCGGACATAAGCAGAACCACTGCCCGCCGCGCCCGGGATATATTCAGCGGCTCGAAGTTTTGATTCAAAACCAGCACCGGAGAGTTCACCATTTGCGAGTGGGCCCTCGTCGCCCTTTGGCTTTACGCCTTTCCTCCTCCAAAGGGAGAGAGTTAGCCCGGTAATCGGGTGCATCGATTTCAAAAAACGTGCTAATCTGTGGATCCGCTATTCGGGAGATTATCCTGAGTTCCATGTCCTCTAACGGAAAGCAGGTGGTAATTACCATAGGCAATCTATCATTATAACGATGGTTTATAAGTTGATAGAGCTTCTCCTGAGCCCAGTCAGTGCTCGCCTGCTCACCAAAATCGTCGAGGATAAGCAAAGGTACAGTTTTTATTTTCTCAAAGAGCTCATCAGAGGTCACATTACTATCTGGTCTGAAGGTGGAACGCAGATGGTCAAGGAGATCTGGAACCACTTTAAAAAATACTGGTTTACCCTTCTGCAATTGATAATTACCAATGGCCGCGGCGAGATGAGTCTTACCACATCCGTTGCGCCCCTGAAACACCACCCATCCCTCCGGATCCTCGGCGAAGCGCCGCGCCAGCTTTACAGCGTCCTCCAGGACCATCTGTTCCCCCCGCGAAAGATTGGGCCTCTTTTCAAAATTTTCAAAGCTCATTCCGCTCAGGAGCTTCAGACCCAGATCTCCGCTATTGTGCCGCAACCACAACAGGCGCTCTTCATCCGACTCCCCCTTATTGCACCGACACGGTATTACCCTGGTGAAATCGGGAAGTCCTGATGGGAGGCCGGGATAGACAAAACTGGCCCCTTTACATACGGGACAATCTGTCGCTACCTCCTCAGTCAATTCGCCGTTTGACGAGATGCCCGTACGTTCTCTTGATTGTGTCCCTGTCCGCTTTAGAATGTCTCCCAGGCGCTCCATGTTCCCTACCTTCGCTATCCCAGCGCTTCAAAATTGCCTCAATATATTTCCAATTGCGTTTATTGCGGCTGACGGCCTCCCTAAAGGCATCATCGATCCAGGAGACCGGATATAGCTGCTCCGCCGCTTTCAGCTCCTCAGCAATCATCGGCGCCAGCATGCCAATGTTCTCCTCATAGAGAGTGAAGATATTGTGCTGCTCTTCTGTTTCCATATCTTCAACAAAGGGTTCCTCCTCCGGCAACACCCCCACATCGATCTCCCCCCGCTTGATTCTGTTACGTGCCTCACTATCACTCCCCGTGTTCAGGAAGTAGAGTTTTTCAGTCCTTCCGTGCTGCTCCAAATTTAAATCAATTATCGTCCCCCGACTTACGGCCCCCTCCAGGCCGCTACGAAGTGCTGCCTCAGAACCAACGCCTATCATGAGAAGACGATCGCCCAGAAGCTCTCCATAGGTGACAAATTTCGGGTAACCCCGCTTCCCGTACAGGACCCAGAAGAGGTGGAGCGTTACCTTGAGTTCAGTAATGTCATCGATCTGGGGGAGCAACTGGCTGAAGAAAATATTTGGCAGCGGGGTTAATCTCATCTTTTGGGGGAAACCAGAAAATGGCTTCATCCCGTCCGCTCCATTTCATAATCGGCGAATTTTACGTGTTTCGACAGGAAACGCAGTTTCACCTGACCTTGTGGCCCGTTGCGGTGCTTGGCAATCATTATGTCAGCAACACCCCTGGGAAATGGCTCATCGTGATGCTGCTTTTTCCAGTCCTCTTCACTCACATACATATCACTCCGGTGGATGAACACCACCACATCGGCATCCTGCTCGATGGCGCCGCTCTCCCTGAGGTCGGACAGCAGGGGGTGATGAGAAGCCCTTCCTTCCGGGGCCCTGGAGAGCTGAGAGACAGCAATCAGCGGTACATTCAGTTCGCGAGCTACCTCCTTTAATGAGCGGGAAATCTCAGTGACCTCCTGCACCCGTCCCTCCCTACCATCGCTCCTCATGAGCTGCATATAATCAACAATGATAAGGTCTATACGCCGCTCGTTGTGAAGCCGCCGCGCTTTGGATTTCATTTCCACCACCCTCAAGATGGGCGAGTCATCGATGAAGATCGCTGCTTCCGAGAGCACGCCTGTGGCCTCCATGAGCCTTCTTTCCTCCGCCTCTGTCTGATGTCCAAGACGTAACTGCTTGGAATCGACTCCTGCCTCGCTGGAGAGTAGCCGTTGCACCAGTTGGTCCCTCGCCATCTCGACGCTGAATATTGCGACATGGGCATTTTGGTCAACTGCAGCATTCCTCGCAATACACAGAGCGAGGCTGGTCTTGCCCATGCTCGGCCTGGCCGCAAGTACTATCATATCAGAGCGACGGAGCCCACCGATAATTTCATCCAAAGCTGTAAATCCGGTGCGTACTATCTCACCCTCAAATGGATGAATCTCAGTTTCCTCGAAGTATTTATGCAGGAGCTCACGAATATGGACGAATTCCCCCGGTCTATGACCGTGGCGCAAGCTGAATAACTTTTCTTCCGCTTTACTGAGGGCAGCATCGATGTCCGGACCCGCATCGTACCCGATGGCTTCAATCTGACCTGCTGCCTTTATGAGGTGACGCATCATAGACATGCGGTGCACAATCTGGCCATAGTGCTCGACATGCACTGAGGTAGCTACATTGGAGACAAGATGACTCAGGTAGGCAGCCCCACCAATCGCCTCCAGCTTCTCTTGTCGCCCCAGCTCATGAGCGACGGTAACCTGATCGATAGGCTCATTTCTCTCATAAAGCCCAAAGCAGGCCGCATACACCCACTGATTCTTCTCCCGGAAAAAATCCTCGGGTTTGAGAAATGTAGCTATCTTAAACATAGCATCGCCATCTATAAGGAGAGAGCCTGCTACTGCCTCTTCAGCCTCGATATCGTGGGGTGGCAACTTTTCGGTGGACATGGATAACCCTTTTACTGCGACTCCTCTTCAGGCGCTTCGATCTCAGTTTCCTTTTCTTTTTCTTCAGTCATTACCTGCGGCGTTTCCTCCGCCACATCCTCTGCTTTTTTTTCCTTCTTTGGTTTCGCCTTTGCCTTAGGCTTGGGCTTTACCTCCTCCTGCTCCCCCACAACCTCCCCCACAACAATGACCTTCAGGCGAGGCGTGAGCTCTTTTGATATCCTTACCACAACATCATATTCTCCCAACTTGTGTATCGGCTCATCAAGCTCGATTTTCCTCTTATCCATATCCTGTCCCGTAATCCGCTGGACCTCCTCAGCAATATCAGCGTTGGTGATGGCCCCATAGAGGCGATCCTGAGCCCCTGCCTTAGCCTTTATCGTAACTTCCAACCCCTCAAAGGTTTCAGCATAAACCGCCATTTCGGCATCAGCCAATAACTGGCGGCGCTCCTCAGCGCGCCGCATCTCCTCAGCCCGCTTCATTAAATCAGGAGTTGCACGCTCGGCAAGCCCTTTGGGAAGAAGAAAATTCCTTCCATAGCCTTCCGCCACCTCCTTTACCTCTCCCACAGTCCCCAGTCCAGCAACGTTTTGAAGTAAAACTACTTTCATCTTTCCACCTCGTTTGCCATTATAATCTACACTGCTAAAAATAAAAAGGGAAGTGTTTCAGATATTTTATGAGATTGTTGCAATAGTCTTGATCAACCCCCTAACCGCCCAATCTTGGGGCGTTTCTTAAGCTGGGGGACACCCCCGACCCCCGACAGGAAGTATCCTGCACCTCTTTTTCAGTGGTCTCTTTTATAGTCCGAGTGGGAAAAGAAAAACCGCACCAAAATGATCTCTGGTGCGGGCTATAAACACATCCTAAGACACCGTTAATAGTTGTACTATTAGCCGGTAAGTAACTCAGTGACTATATCATTGGCTTCGCGCCCATCCGCCCTTCCTTTGAGTTGGGGCATTAGCTGGGACATAACCTTGCCCTTATCGCCGGGCCCTGTGGCCCCTACTTGCTCGATCACCTGGCGGACTATCGCAATAACCTCTTCACGGCTCAACTGTTTCGGCAGATACTCCAATAGAGTGGCCAGTTCCGCCTCTTCCTTCGCGACGAGGTCCTGTCGATTCCCCTTGGTAAATTCAGTAATACTCTCGCGATGCTGCTTCACCTCCCGGGTGATGACATCGATAACACCAGCATCATCTATTGGAGCGCCCTGGGCGATCTCAGCGTTCTTTACCCCTGCTTTAACCAGACGAAGCACTGTGACCCGCGCTTTGTCACCACTTTTTTGCGCCTGCCTCAGGTCATCTGCCACTTTATCCTGTAGCATCATTGCCTTTCTATTACAGAACGCTTCTTACCTGTCGTTACGCGTCATTCGCCCTTTTGAGCTTCGGGTACTCTTGCGACGCTTCGCCGCCTCTTTCCGCTTGCGCGTGGTACAGGGTTTCTCATAATATTCTCTTCGCCGATATTCAGAGAGTATACCAGACTGCTGTACCTTCCTGTTGAACCTCTTGAGTAGACTATCGAAGTGCTCACTCTCTTCAAGTCTTACCTCAGCCACATGATCCCCCCCTTTCCCCTGTTCAAAATAGTTGTCATTTACATAATTATTCTAGTCATTTATACAAAAATGTCAATAAAAAAGGCTCTCCGGCAGTGGCATATTTTCCGCGGCCGCGTACACGACGAGTATCGTCTGCGCTGGGACGTTTCACTTCCGTGTTCGGGATGGGAACGGGTGGGTCCGCCCCGCTCAAACCACCGGAAAGCCATAAGAAATTTTATCATATATGTATCATAATGTAAAGGTCAGTGTTAAATGCCTTAACAGTAATCCTATAGACTGTTATAATGATCAGTAGATATGTAAATCGCTTTTATTTATGGAGAGTGCTGAAATAGTCTTAATCAACGCCTAATATCCCCCAGTCTTGGGGGATATTATAGATGGGGGACACCCCTAGACCCCCGACAGGAAGTATCCTGCACCTCTATATCGGCAGTCTCTTCTTATAAGTAGTAGGGGGGGATCAACAAAATTCTTTGACAGCTAATGGGGGCGATGGTATGATGAAAATGAGCAACTGTATCCGTGGAAGGATGTAATCGGGGAGGACAATGTTATGGATAGCACTGGTATTCTATACTTAGTGCTTTTTTTTCTTTGTTTGGTTTCATCTGCCTTCTTCTCCAGTGCTGAGACGGCATTTATATCCTTGCCCAGAACGCGGGTGAAGTACCTGGTAGAAAGTGGGATCATTGGTGCTGGACGGGTGGCAAAGATCACGGAGCAACCGGAGAAGCTGCTGGCGACGGTGCTCTTGTGTAATAACCTGGTTAATGTAGCTGCTGCTGCTCTGGGTACAGCTATAGCGGTATCCATATGGACGGACAATGAGAATATTGCGATACTTGTCGCCACTGTAGTAGTGACGATATTGCTTCTAATTTTCGCTGAGGTAACACCCAAGACTGTGGCCATCAGGCACCCGGAGCGGATGGCACTGCTGTATGTCTACCCCCTTGGTGTGATAACAAAGATCGCTTATCCGGTTGCGGCTGGGTTAAGCTGGACCGCCTCCATGCTTGCTGGTGGGAAGGCCAAGGTGCCCCACTCATTGATAAGCGAAGAGGAGATCCGCAGTATGATCTCGGCAGGGCGGGAGGAGGGAACGGTGGAAGAGGCTGAGGCGGAGTTGCTAAACAAAGTATTCGTTTTCGGCGATCGCACTGTCCGAGAGGTGATGTCACCCCGGCCTGAGGTGGTCTGGATCGAGAAAGGGACCAAGCTAGCCGACTTTCTTGGCATCTATGCTGAACATCCCCATACACGTTTCCCTGTTTACCAGGATAGTTTTGATACTGTAGTCGGGATACTTTCTATAAAGGATGTGCTTATGGCACAGGCAAACAGTTCGCTGGATATAAAGAGTGTCATTGATGATCTGGTACGTCCGGTTCTGTTTGTTCCTGAGACAAAGCGAATTGCCCAGCTTTTCGCAGAGATGCAGTCACAGGGTTACCCCATGGTTGTAGTAATTGACGAGTTTGGTGTCACCAGCGGGATAGTGACCATGGGGCAATTGGTGGCCGAGATTGTTGGTGAGATGGGGGATGAGCTGGTAAAGGCTGATAAAGACTTCGAGGTTATCGATGACCGGACAATTCAAATTGATGGCGGCATGCATGTGGAGGAGGCAAATCAGGAGTTGGGACTTGAATTGCCCACTGGCGACTATGATACCGTAGCTGGCTTCTTACTTAGCCTTCTTGGTCATATCCCCCGGGAAGGGGAACAGTTGAGATATGGTAATCTGAAGCTGGCAGTCACCCGGATGAGGGAGTTGCGGATCGAGAAGATTCTGGTGACTAAGGATTGATATGCAGCGTGTACGCGTCACCTTTTCTCGGGGCGAAGAGGTCAAATATCTCTCTCATCTCGATCTGATGAGGTTGTGGGAGCGGGCGCTACGGCGTGCCGATATCCCGTTGGCTTACTCTCAGGGATTCAGTCCGCATCCGAGAGTTTCTATTGCTGCGCCCCTCCCCATTGGGGTGACCAGTAGTAGTGAGCTAATGGACATCCTGTTCAACAAGCGGTTCTCCCCATACTATTTCATAAAGGCAGTGGGCGAGCAGTTGCCGCGCGGTATAGGCCTCATAGGAGTAGAGCAGGTGGCAATGCAATTACCATCGCTGCAATCGCAGGTCAGGAAGGCGGAGTACTGTGTTGCATTGGAGACCGGCAGGTTGGCGCTGGAAGTAGAGGAAGAACTAAGGTCCTTTATGGCGAAAAGTGAGTTTCCCTGGCAACATCGGAGAGACCACGACGTACGCCACTATGATATTCGCTCTCTTGTAGATCGGCTCTGGCTTGTGGAGTGGATGGGGTCATGTTGCACTGTGGGGATGTGCCTGCGAGCCGATAGCTCCGCTACAGGGAGAGCGGAGCAGGTTACATTGGCTCTGGGTTTCCCCAATCCACCGAGGTCCATACACCGCACCAAGTTAATCTTGGCAGGCAGATAGCATGGCGGATCTCGATTCGGAGAGGCAGGAGCAGGCTAAAGATTATGCCAGAATGATGCGTCGCATCTCTTTTCTAGAGTTGGGACTCACCGCGTTTTTTGTTCTGGTGCTATTGATCACTCCTTTATCAACTGGCCTTCGGAATATGCTGGACTTGCCACAGCCTTTGAGGGTAGCACTTTTCATCACAACGCTCATGATATGTCTTGGGGTTATATCCGCTCCCCTCAGCTTTTACGGAGGCTTTGTAGTGCCTCGTCGATTCGGCCTTTTACATCAAAGACTGAGGGACTGGCTCCTCGATGGGGTTAAGGCCGGGGTATTAGGCTTGTTTCTCGGCGTTGGGATTATAGTATTTGTATACTGGCTTTTGGAGAGCTTTGCTGATCTTTGGTGGATAATCGCTGCTGCCTTTCTTATTCTGCTTACCATAATAATGACCAACCTGGCACCGATTATAATAGTGCCTCTTTTCTATAAGATGCAGCCCCTCAATGATGTCAACCTGGTTGATAGGCTGAGGCGCCTTGCCGAAAAGGCCAGGACAAGGATCCACGGTGTATATACCATAAACCTGAGCAGCAAGACCACGACCGGCAATGCCGCCCTTATGGGTCTGGGAAACACAAGGCGTATCGTCCTAGGCGATAATTTGCTGGAGCGTTACTCCACGGAAGAGATCGAGGTGATAGTAGCTCACGAGCTTGGGCATCATGTCCATCGTGACATGGCTAGGCTGATGGTGTTTCAGACGGCCATTATCCTTACTGGATTTTACCTGGCGCACCTGGTACTGAAGGTTAGTGTGCCCTATTTTAACTTTGACGGGATAAGTGATATCGCTGCCTTCCCCCTGCTTGTAGTGGTAGTGGGTGGCTTCACCCTCATTATGCAGCCGTTAATAAGTTCCTACATTCGCCATAGTGAGGGTATTGCTGATGAGTATGCCTTGACCCTGTCCAATAATCCTCAGGGATTCACAACGATGATGACAAAACTCGCTAATCAAAACCTGTCTGAGGCGCATCCAAGTCGTTGGGTGGAGCTACTTTTCTATGACCATCCTCCGTATTTTAGGAGGGTGGCACGGGCTCGACGATACGAGGAAGGAGCAAGATGAAGCTTATCCTGGTGAGACATGGTGAAACTAAGTGGAACTATGAGAACCGGGTTGTGGGGCATACTGGGATGGCATTAAACAACAACGGGCGCAAACAGGCGGGGCGATTGGCGCAGGCACTCAAGGATGAGGAGGTGTCGTGTATCTACTCCAGTCCACTAAGGCGTGCCAGGGAGACGGCTGCTGCGATTGCGCGCGCTCAGGGATTACATGTAGTGACTGTGGATGCCCTCAAGGAGGTTGATGCAGGGGAACTGGAAGGTCTCACCTTTGATGAGGTAGTGGAGCGTTATGGCGATTTTTTACAGGAGTGGATAAAGGATACACCTTCTTTTAGAATTCCTGGCGGCGAGTCCATTACAGAACTACGTGAGCGGACTTGGCCGGCTGTGCAACGAATAGTAAGCGAGCACCCTGATGAAGTGGTCATCGCTGTCAGTCATAGCTTGGCCATCTTGAGCATTATCTCGAGTGCATTGGGAATGAACATTTCAAATTTCAGAAGGTTGCGGTTGAGCGTTGCATCGATAAGTGTGCTCGATTTTGGAGAGCATGTTGCCTCACTGGTGCTGTTTAATGATACGTGCCATCTGGAAAGTGGTGGTTGAGCGATGGAGGAGCTGAAGCAACGAGTGTTTCGCTTCTTACAAAAAGAAGGTCTGATACCGGGCGAAACAGATGAAAAAGGGCGAAAAATGCTGGTCGGGGTCTCCGGTGGCGCAGACTCGGTCTGTTTGCTGCATATCCTTGATCAGCTCAAAGGAATATTAGGAATAAGCCTTCATGTGGCGCACCTTAACCATATGCTGCGCGGTGTTGATTCCGACTCCGACGCTCACTATGTAGCCGAGATTTCGGGTACTCTGGGCATCCCGGCAATTATAGAGAAGCGGGATGTGGAGGTCTATCGAAAGGAGCATCGACTATCCCTGGAGGAGGCAGCTCGGGAGGTGAGGCATGTTTTCTTTGCCGAGGTGGCTGAATCCATAGGAGCATGGTGCATAACATTAGGGCATACACAGGATGATCAGGTGGAGACCATTCTAATGCACCTGGTGCGTGGCACTGGCCTTGGTGGCTTGAGGGGGATGGGGCCAATTACATCATTGCGTTTACAGGGAGACCGTGTATTAGTGGTGGTCAGACCATTGCTTGAGGTCGCCAAGAAAGAGACCGAGGATTACTGCCGCACCTACGATCTTAAGCCGCGGAGCGATTCCTCAAACTACTCTTTTAATTACACACGAAATAGATTCCGAGGTGAACTGATACCGCTTTTAAAAAGTTATAACAAGAATTTCGATGCTGCCTTGATGCGCACAGCGCGTGCCGTTGCTGCTGACCTGTCCTTCATTGAGAAAGAGGTGTCCATGGTGTGGGATCGGGTGGTGACCGATCAGCCAAACGGCCTGACTCTCGATAGAGAGGCATTGTTATCATTGCATCCAGCTTTACAGAGACATCTACTGCGCCGTGCAGTGGGGGAGGTTCTGGGAGACCTCGTCGATATACAATCTATCCACGTCGAAAAGATGATAGAGGCGCTGTCAAAGCCAGCGGGGAAAAGGTTATCTCTACCCCGGGGGACTGTTTTCTATATCGGCTATGATTCATGCATGGTGACCAAAGGTGTCTTTGATTCTTGCCCATTCCCTGCTTTGGAAGGAGAATATAGGCTGAATGTGCCTGGTGATACAGTGCTCTCTGGCTGGCGGGTAACGGCGAGTGTTACTCAACATGGGAGCAAGACGGAGGGCTTTAGGGCAAGTCTCGACCTCGATGAGGCGGGGAGCGATCTGGTGGTGCGGGGGCGGAAAGCAGGCGATCGTTTTCAGCCATTAGGCATGAGCGAGTCGAAGAAGCTTCAGGACTTCATGGTCGATGCCAAGATCGCTCGCTCGTGGCGAGATTGTGTACCACTGGTCTGTTCTGAGAGTAGCATCCTTTGGGTAGTAGGCTGGCGCATCGCGGACCAGGTTAAGGTAACCGATAGGACAAAACGAGTTTTACGGTTGGAGTTTGAGAAGCTATGAATCCAACTTATATCTTCGCCGCCATCCGTGCTGCCTGGTATGTAGCGGCAGCGGCGTCGCTAGGCGCCACGCAATCGCCGATTGTATAGACCTCAGGGATAGCTCCTTCCAGCTCCCGGGCCAGCTTATTATCCGATTGTGCGCCCACAGCCAGGATCACCGTATCTGCTGGTAGAGAAAAGACCTCCTCTTCCCAACCGATAATCACGCTGCCAGGAATAATCTCCAGTGCTGCGGTATGCACGTATAAAGGTACGCGTAGCTCAATGAGCCGTCTGGCTAATGACCGGTAGGTCATTCTTTCAAGCTTGCTCCCGTTCTCTCCAAGCCGCGCTAGAGTGACGATGCTTACATCTTCTCCTTGCTCCGCCAGCCCTATGGCCACTTCCATACCGATAAAGCGCCCACCGATTACTATTATCCTGCCTTTTACCTCCGCTTTACCCACAATAACGTCATTTGCCTGAATCACGTGGCTGCTATTAGCCCCTGGTATCTTCAATCTCAGGGGAACTGCGCCGGTAGCCACTACCACCGCATCTGGTTTTACTTCAAGTACATGCTCTTTGGTGATCTCTCGTCCCAGGGTAACAGATACCCCGGCCTTGTCTAAGGAACGCTTTAAGTACTCAGTGAAAGCAGCATAGCCTTCCTTCCCTGGCTGGGCCGCGGCGATATTCCACTGCCCGCCGAGCTCCGTGCTCTTCTCATAGAGGGACACATGGTGTCCCCGCTGTGCCATGAGTACTGCCGCCTGCATGCCTGCAATTCCCCCACCAACGACCATCACCTTTTTCGGTAAGGCCGCCGGTGGAAAAGGATACTTACCCTCCCGATATAGGGAGGGGTTTACCGAGCAAGGGCCCTGCCCGGGCTCGGTTCTGATACAGTTATTGCAATAGACACACCAGCGGATGTCTTCCAGTCGACCGTCACGGAGCTTATTGGGTAGCTCGGGGTCGGCGAGGAGAGGGCGAGCCATACCGATAAAATCCGCCTTGCCATCACTAATTATTTGCTCTGCCAGTTCCGGGCTTATCTTACCCGCAGTGATTACCGGCACACCGATTGACTGCTTCACCTTTTCTGCGAGGGATACCATCGGACCTTCCGGGTATGTATAGCATGGTATGCTCAATGAAGTCCAGAACTCGAGCCCAGAGGATATACTGATAGCATCGGTGCCTGCAGACTCCAGGATAGCTGCCTGGCGTACCACTTCATCGATAGTGACTCCACCTTCGATGTCGTCGCTGCAATTGAGTTTTACAATTACCGGGAAATCTTTACCCGCCTTCTCTTTGATACGCTCCACAATCATGCGGGCAAAACGGGTGCGGTTCTCTATACTCCCCCCGTACTGGTCTGTGCGGCGGTTGGTGACCGGGGAGAGGAAGGTGCTTACCAGGCAACCATGGCAGGCATGCAACTCCACGGCGTCGGCACCAGCTTCTTTAACCCGGCGCGCCGCCTGTGCGAAGTCCTCTACATACCGTTCGATATCCGCTTCCCCGATTTCCTCATAGGGCTTATCACCTACCAGCCATGATGTTATTGACGGCACCTTGATAGACATACCTTGTGGGATGTAGCCTCCAAATATGAGGAGCAAGCCATAATGCATTAATTGTATGGAAACCTTCGCCCCCTGCTCATGGATGGCATCAACAAGCCTTCGCAGGCCGGGGATATATTTATCATCATAGAGTGCCCATGTGAACGGGGGCGTTGCGTCAGCGCTAACCAGGGCGCATTGTGTAACAATGAGCCCGACACCACCCCGTGCCCTTGCTCCATAGTAATCAATCATCCTGTCAGTGATATTACCCTCACCATCAACAAGGACGGTGCCCATAGCGTTCATCATAAGCCTGTTTTCAAGGTGCAATTTACCTATACTGCCCGGCTGAAATAATGCTGAGAACCCTTGCATAGAGACCTCCTCGTTTGGAATTCTACACTAGCAGATCGCTGATGACAAGTTCGTTTTCTGATCTCGTTCAGATAGATAAATGATATCCTAGTGTATTTATAAGGTGCTATTTTACTCTTCATTGCGAGGCACGAAGTGCCAAACAATCTGGGCGTTAGCGGGACAGTGAGACGTGGGGATTGCCGCGTTGCGCTCGCAATAATAAATTGGCTATTTCCCACCCACACACCCCGAGGTAGGGTACTGCCCGGATATACTGTCACCTGTATTTAAACGAGATCAGAAATACCACTGAAGCCACTGTCCGCCGAATGTAATATAAATTTGCCCCCCGTTCTCCCCCTTATTGCCTGCTATAACCGGAGCTCTTTCTTCGCCACCTTGCCCGACTCTTCCAGTTTCTTCAGTATCATGAGCCATTGCTGATACAGGGATTCGGGCTCCTCTTTCCCCGGCTCCTGCCAAGGCCCCGGCAGGTTCATATCCTTCGCTATGATCTTATAGCAGTTATATGACTCGGTCGCTCCCGAATTGGCTCCAAGATGCCACGCAGCTCCGGTGGCATAAAGATTCTTGATGGGGGTTCTGTGGTTTGCCAGCTCCGGAGTCGGCCGCTTATCCTCAATTTGATGGGTGACGCGGTCGAGGAGGGCCATAACGCCATCGGGTGCCAGGTTTTTCATCCGCAGGCAGTCGTAGGGGGTATTATAATCGATGCCGATGATGTTATCCCCGGTCATATTGGGGGCATGCCTCTGCCATACGGTTAACAGGTCTTCAGCATACTTTTTCTTAATATCCAGCCACTCCCTCTCGGTAAAGGCGCTGGCAGGAGGCGCGACCTGCTCGTTATTGGCCGTGTGCTTCCCCGGCGGTGCATAGGAGGGATCGGCCAGGCTGTGGCACCAGACTGTGGGGCAGAAATCCTCCAACGGAGGGAACATGCCGAGCCTTGAATAGTGGGTCTCCCTGGCGATGTGGTCGGGGTCGGGATCCTCGGCCAGCCCGAGCCAGAATGTATCATCTATATCCGGGTTGAATGCTGCAGCTTCATACTTTGGAGCCTCATGGAGAGCAAAAGTGTACCACATCAGGCAACCGAAAGAGGTTTCCAGGAGCTCTATACGGCGTGCCAGCTTTTCTTCAACATTCTCCCTGCCGATGAGGTCGAATATAAGCTGCTGCGGGTTCAATGTGCTCACCACCAGCTTGTTCGCTTTGACCTCAGTGCCATCGATGAGGCGGATGCCCCTGGCTTCGCCATTCTCGATGAGGACCTTTTCAACCTCCACGCCGAGGAAGAATTTTGCCCCATCGCGAACCAGGATCTTGTGGGCGGCATGTGCTACCTGATGGGTACCCCCGGGGCAGAAAGATATTGACGGCGACATCGCTGCCAGGCCGAAGGTCCATTGGCCTTGCCCCGGTTGGGTGGGATCTATCGCCCCGGAAAGCACGAACCTCAGGTTACAATATTGCACCTCTGGGCTTTCCCAGAGCTCCTTTACATTCCTCGTGTGCGGTGAGGCCAGTACCAGGGAATCTGGATCAACACCCGCTCCAACCTCCACCAGGAGCGGATAGACGGCTATTTGCCGCCCCAGCACCTTTGGGTCTACTTTTTCTTCCGCAGGTACGTAGAAGTAATCCATCTGTACATGTTGGAACTCACGACTGAGCCACATTTTCCTCAGCCTGAGCCACTTCTCCGCATCCCGCTCTGAGAAGCGGGCGATCTCCTGCGCCGTGCGCTCCTGGTTCATGTCATACTTCTCGCTGTAGATAGCCAGGCAGGTCTGATCTTTTCGAAAGACGGCGCCGTCGCTGCACAGGTGCTGATCGATCTTTGCCCCGTAATCCCAAAACTCGGGGAAATCGCGCCACAGGGGCAGGTAGTAGAAGGGCAATTGTATTGTGGCATGCGTATTACCTCGAAAGCCCGGGGCCGCTATCTCCTCGGTGGCCAGGCAGCCGCCGATCTCGTGACGCCGCTCAAATATGCCAACGCTCATGCCAGCATACTTGACCAGATACATCGCAAGGAAAAGGGCTTTATTGCCTCCACCAACTATTACCGCATCAAAGGTCTCATCAGCCATCGTAACCCCCTTTTTATTCAGTTATAAGACTGCTGAAATAGTCTCAATCAACCCCCTAATTCCCCAATCTTGGGGGACTTTTTAAAGCTGGGGGACACCCCCAGACCCCCGGCAGGAAGTATCCTGCACCTCTTTTTC
>JAVLBD010000099.1:0-5507 GCA_031581405.1 Dehalococcoidia bacterium | reverse complement strand
TCCTGCACCTCTTTTTCAGCGGTCTCTAAATGATAAAAGAAGTATACTCAGCAATGCGTCCCCGATTAGAAATAATATATCTGAGCACTAGCTAGGACGAATGCTGCCAAGGAAATACTATAAAAGCCCTAGTATCACCTGCATTCCAATAGTCGTGGTCGAGATCACTCTTCAACACCATTGTCTGCAGGCAACCTGATATGAAATGTAGCTCCCTTCCCCGGGGCGCTTTCGACCTCTATGCTTCCACCGTGATGAGTGATAATACTATAGGTAACACTTAACCCCAGCCCGGTGCCTTTAGCTGCTTTTGTGGTGAAGAAGGGCTCGAACACCTTTCCTCTTATCTCCTCAGGAATTCCCGTACCGGTATCGCTGATGGAGAGAAGTGCCGAGCCGTTCTCCTGCCCGCTCTTTATCGTGATAGTACCCCCCTCTGGCATGGCATCCATTGCGTTGAAGATAATATTCACCAATGCCTCTCTCAACTCAGCAGAATTCACCCTCACAGGAGCCGTCTCATTCAGTTCAGTACCGATCTCAATCGTTATTCCTGTTGTCTTTTTTAGCTCCACCCGGCGACATTCCACCATCTGTATGGCACCCTCGGCTAACTGATTAAGGCTTACCTGCTCGGCATCGCGATCCCCCCCCCGTACCCCAGCGAACTCCCTGAGACGCTGCGTTATCCTCGCGGCGTCGAGAGCGGTCTGTTCGATGATCTGGATACTTTTTCTTGTCCTATCATCTCGAACATCCTCCAAAGCCAATTGAGCCCGGCCCAGGACGATGGCTAAGATATTATTGAAATCGTGGGCCACCCCACCAGCCATCTCACCTAATGCCCTCATCTTCTCTGACTGCCGCAGCGCCTCTTCCATGCGCTTGCGCTCACGGCGCATCTTTGCTTCGCGTAACTCTCTCTCAATAACGGGGGCTAGCCGAGCGAGTTTGCCTTTCATGACATAGTCATGGACACCAGCCCGCATCGATGCAACCGCAGCCTCTTCGCCGATTGCACCGGAAACGATTATGAAGGGCAGGTCCAGACCTTTCTCTTTCACCATTGTCAACGCTTCAGACATACTGAGGCGCGGCATGGAGTAGTCGGAGAGGACGACATCCCAGGGTTGCCCATCGAGCGCTGCTTTCATCGCTTCTGGTGTGTCGACCCTTTCTGATACCGGATCATAGCCGGCGCGCTGCAGCTCACGACTTAACAAAACAGCATCATCTTCCGAATCCTCAACTATTAATACGCGAAGTGGTGTACTCATCTGAATGACCTCACTTTCATGCCTTCTTTTCGTTTTCGGGAGCTACATTCAATACAAGCCAGTACAGCCCCAATTGCTCCATGGTATTGCGGAACTCGACGAAGTTCACGGTTTTACGAATATAGCTATTTGCGCCCAATGAATAGCATTCGGTCAGGTCACGCTTTTCTTTCGATGAAGTGAGTATGACAACAGGCACGAGTTTTGTCCGCTCGTCAGTACGTATGCTTTTTAACACCTCCAGACCATTGATCCGGGGTAATTTCAGGTCCAGCAGGATAAGGTCCGGCGTGATGCTTGCATCGCGACCGGAATAGCTGCCCTCACCAAATAAATAGTTAAGCGCTTCGACCCCATCATGTGCCACAACGATTTCGTTCATGTCATTATTTTTCTTCAGTGCGCGTATAGTAAGCGCTTCGTCATTGGGGTTATCCTCCACCAGCATAATGATTTTATTATCCATTTGGCACCCCTTCGTCGTTAGAGCCTGAAATAAAACGTGGCCCCACGGCCTACTGCACCTTCGGCCCAGATAGTGCCGCCATGGCGACTAATGATGCGCTGTACAGTGGCCAGTCCGATTCCCGTTCCCTCGAATTCTTTATCTGAATGCAGACGCTGGAATACACCGAATAACTTATCCGTATAGTCCATATTAAAACCTGCACCATTGTCACGTACGAAATATGCTGAACGGCCATTGTTTCTTGCATAGCCCATCTCTATCCGGGCATGTTCTCGCTTACCGGAGAACTTCCACGCGTTGCCCAGAAGGTTCTCCAGAGCTACCCGTAGCAGGTTAGCATCGCCTCTGACCACCAGACCTGGCGTGATACTGAACTGCACATCGCGCTCAGGCTCTTTCTGCTGAAACTCCTCTGCTATCGTCTTCGCCAGCGCACTGAGGTCAACATTCGTGCTACCCATTTCGCAGCGTGTCACCCGTGAGAGATTTAATAGATCATCGATTAGTTCAGCCATGTGCTGGCTGGCTGAGCGCACGCGCTGGAGGTAGTCTTTGCCTTCGTCATCCAGCTTGTCATTGTAGTCTTCAAGCAACACCTGGCTGAAGCCATCGATGCTGCGTAAAGGAGCCCGTAGATCATGCGATACCGAATATGAGAAGGCTTCCAGTTCATTAACATAGACCTGGAGTTGATGTGTTTTTTTCTCGACCTCCTCTTTCTCCTTTATCAGCGCCGCCTCCGCTCGCTTCTGTTCGGTAATATCACGGACAATCATCAGGACTACGTCTTTGCTTCCTCCGACCATTCGGGCCTCGTAGTTATGCCATTCTCCTTTCCTATGAATAGAATAGGTGAAAACCTGCATAGAGTTGTTTTGTAGCACCTTCTTCATGTGACCTATTGCTAGCTCGGATATTTTTTGCGGCATCAGTTCGGACAGTTTCTTACCCACTGCTTCGGCGGCTATAAAGGGCAAACAATCGTCCTTCGCCGGTTTATATCCTTCAACCGTACCATCTTTTCTTATCTGGCAGATCGAATCCGGCATTGCATTCAACATGGCTAGATTCTTCTCTTCGCTGCGACGGAGCAAGTCCTGGGAAGCCTGCAGTTCCGTCATCATTCTGTTTATAGCAGCGCCGAGCTTGGATAATTCATCGTTTCCCTTGATTGAAATGCGTTTGGAGATATCCCTGCTCTCACCAATATCTCTGATTATGTCGCTCAGATCGCTGACATGGTTGAACCCCGATAGGAGCAGCTTATCGATGAGCAGGAGGAATAGGGCTAGGAACCCTACCCCAAATGCAAAGAACGCCCCTATCATGTAGCCGGTCGATAAGCTCAGCGAACAAATTCCGTATAGAGACGCCAATAATATCGATAGCATCGTACCAGAGATTATCAGTGCCTTTCTACGAACTGTCATTTTCCTGTACTCCTTATCTGAGCGATGCCTTCATATTATTTTCAGAATCAACTACTACTTAATAGTGCATGATGTCATACGTAAGCATTTCTACCAAATCTATGGAAGGCAGCTCGTACCCGATGCTCCTTGGGTCTACATACGTAACCTGAGAATTCGCGAATGTTTCCACGTGATCATGTCCCCAAACCGACCCACAAAAAGAACCACTGGGGAGGAAATCAGTTATACCCTCGACGCTCTTGATGAAAATGTAATCGCCCTCTTCGGAACTCATCTTCGGCCCGAATTTAACATATTCCACCGCAATGATAGTTCCAGCTCCTACGATGGTACATTTGTCATAGACTTGAAGAGTACCCTCAACAAAGATAGACTGACCATTGAGATCTATAGTGAAGTCTTTAACTCCGCCAGACGCTCCTCCCTTACCGATATCCAGGTCACCGGTCACATAGATAGTCCCGTTAAGAGCTGTGTAATTTTTGGGGAATGAGCCTACGATCTCTAAGTCTCCCTCTCGATACAGTGGGCCTATCGTCGAGGTAAAGGCGGTATCGATATATAGGTCTGGATAAGGATCTAATTTGGCAACGTCTTGCCAGAATATGTCGGAAATGTCCACGGCGGCAGGCCACTGTTCGGCAAGGGGTACTATTGAGCCATTGATCGTACCCTTATTATCAACCCTCCACACATCTCCGTCGGGTACTGATACATTGCCTGTGATCGTTGTACCAGCCTTGATCGCTACAGTATTATTACTTGTAATAGCGGCATTGCCGAGGGTAGAGAGATCCAAGGTTAATGTGCGCACATAGGATTCAATACTTATACCCTTACCTTCATCGGTGATAGCTGTGGAGGTTATCTTGTAAATATCATTACGGGTATTTTCTACATTAACATTTACAGTTCTGTCCCCAATATCATAACCGTCCCTTGCCCACAGTTGTTCCCCTTCATCCCATGCCCAATAATCTACTGGCTTTTTATACTGCTGTAACCAGTAAACTGCATCTTCAACGCCGGAATCGGCAGCATAGTAAGTAATGGCTCTCTCTTCACTCTTGATTGCGAGAACCAGGCTGGTGCCGAGATATTGGAAAAGCAATCCCAGAATGATTGCCCCCACTGCCATGATGAGCAGGGTCAGCGTCAGAATATTGCCCCTCTTACGTCCAGCCATCTTACTCATCTCTCCCTCCTCCACGGTGTAGCCCTCATATCTATTTGCCGGGTATCTGTTTCCGATAGCTTTTTGCTTACCTCATTCTGCGTATTCGGATTCAGTGTTACCGTCATGTTGACGGTCACCACTTTGTCTCCGTCATAGTCGAAGGCAACATCATCAACATTCACTATATGACGAGCGATGATTCTGACGATCGATAAGTCATCGACTATCGATTGCTCCCTAACCAATTGCCCGTCTTCATACCTGTAAATGATAGTGCCTTCTCCCCTACCTTCGGGGTCCGGATCTGAAGAGAAATACCCATAGTATTCGTACGGGTCCGAACCTGGTGTGAATGACTGCGCCTGAACCCCATCATTTTGGATTTGGTCCAAAGCTAATCTCAGCTCGTTTTCGGCGTTGATTTGGTTGCTTAGCTGTGAAGGCACCGTTGAAGTGTAATAGAATGCGCTGACGAGCGTGCCCATGAGTATGCTTGAAATGGCTATCACAATCGCTAGCTCTATGACGGTGAAGCCCCGTTTACTTCGTAACATCTCATATCACCCCATATCACCGATTTGTTTTGTACCCATGCACTATCGTGCTCTTGCCATCACAAGATACAGTAATAGTGATTGATTGCATCCCCTGGATTGCGTCATCATAAGTAGGCTCGACTGTTATCTCTATGTCATAGCCTTCAGGTATATCAGGAATTATGTCGTATTCGTACGGCGGCTCGTCATCGTAGGGTAAAGATTTAATGTGCTCCATCTGTGACTGGGCCAGGTGCAGAGCTGAATTGATCTCGCTATCCCGTTGTGTAGCCAGAATGCTCGCATTGAGCCCCTGCATTATCCCGCCAAAGACTATGGCCATGATGGCCACGGCAATGATCATCTCGATTAATGTCATCCCTTTCTTATGCCTTTTCATTATTTTATACATATTCATTCCTATTACCTATATTATATTATTCTTTACATATTCTTTTATGTATTTACTATTAGCATTTATTAAATCATACTATACAAAGCTATATTCGTCAATTTAGTATATCTACACATTACTTCACATATCCTCCATCTTTCTAGTAGTTTTATGAATTACTATGCTGAAAAGGTAATAATAATTGTGGTTGGGGAAACCGA
>JAVLBD010000098.1:0-5573 GCA_031581405.1 Dehalococcoidia bacterium | reverse complement strand
CTCTATAAGATAGAAACCGCACGGGAGCAAGAAATCCCTGCGGATTAGCCTTCTCGTATTGCTCTTACAGATACACGGCTCGCCATCCCGTTCTTGCCCACCGATCACTACTGAGATTGCTTCTCTCCGCTCGCAAAGACAGTGACAATAGACTAGCGGCGACGCGTGCCGCTGATGAGCCTGTTGCACTAAGCACAAGACAAGTGCCTAATTCCCCACTGTAACAAGAAGGTCGCGTCTATACGACAAGCTTCATATAGCTGATCCCTCCCACTTTGTCACGCTGAACTTGTTTCAGCATCCCGAGAAATTTCAGAGAACGCAGCTCTATTGTAGGAGACCGCTGAAAAAGAGGTGCAGGATACTTCCTGCCGGGGGTCTGGGGGTATCCCCCAGCTTTAAAAGTCCCCCAAAGATTGGGGGATTAGGGGTTTGATTGTAACTATTTCAGCGGTTTATTAATCACAATTCAACAGGGTGACAATTGATAATTATTAGTATGATTTAGGAGGAAGTAGTGCGCGCCATTTTGAGTGTATGGGACAAAACAGGGCTGGTCGATTTCGCCCGTGGCCTCAGTGAATTGGGAGTGGAGATATTCAGCACCGGTGGTACTAAAAAGGCACTGGGTGATGCTGAAATACCCGTGGATGGCGTTGAGCAGATGACCAATTTTCCCGAGATTTTAGATGGTAGGGTAAAGACACTTCATCCTGCAGTCCATGGCGGCATCCTTGCTCGAAGGGATATAGCAAGTCATATGACGCAACTATCAGAAAAAGGGATCACTCCAATCGATATGGTAGTTGTCAACTTGTATCCATTCGTACAGACAGTAGCGAGAGAAGGCGTAAGCCGTGAAGAGGCCCTCGAGAATATCGACATCGGTGGGCCGACTATGATACGCGCCGCTGCCAAGAATTTCCCTCATGTCCTTGTAGTGGTAGATCCTGCAGATTATACTCCAGTACTGGAAAAACTTCGCTCGGGCAATGTCGAAATCGCCGAACGGCAGAGGCTGGCACAGAAAGCCTTCCAGCACGTTGCAATCTACGACACGGCGATCTCCAGCTATCTCAGGTCACAGGGCGAAGACGGAGATATATTTCCTGACGAAATGACGATAGCCATGAAGAAGATACAGGGCCTCAGCTATGGGGAGAATCCACATCAGCAAGCCGCCTTCTATAGAGAAGAGATGATAGGCAAAGGAGATCATGGCATAGCCAGTGCGGAGCAGCTGTCCGGGAAGCCACTCTCTTACAATAATATCCTCGACATAGATGGTGCGCTGCGCGCAGCCTGCGACTTCTCTGTCCCTACCATATCCATCATCAAGCATACCAACCCTTGCGGTCTGTCCTCTAATACTGACCTTTCTGAAGCCTATCGCAGAGCCCTTGCCGGTGACCCCGTCTCCGCATTCGGCGGTATCATGGCTTCCAACACTAAGATAGACATGAAAACCGCTGAGGAAATTAACAAGACCCATTTCGATGGCATAATTGCGCCCGACTTCGAGGATGCAGCCCTTGACCTGCTGAAGCGGAAGAAGGATATGCGCATACTCAGGGTAGCGGGGGTAAGCGATAGGATGAGCGCACTGGAACTACGCCGAGTGAGTGGTGGGGGATTGGTTGCTCAGACAGCAGACTTCACCCCGGATAAGGTACCTATGCGCACCGTGAGCAAGCGCGAGCCAACGGATGAGGAGGTAAAAGACCTCTTTTTTGCCTGGCGTGTGGTTAAACATATAAAATCCAATGCTATCGTCCTTGTTAAAGACTCGGAGCTATTAGGTATGGGAGCAGGGCAGCCGAGCAGAGTGGATAGCGTAGCCATTGCGCTGAAAAAAGCAGGCAACCGCGCTAAAGGAAGCGTCCTTGGCTCCGACGCCTTCTTTCCCTTCCCTGACGGTGTGGAACTCGCTGCGAAGGCAGGTGTGACCGCCATTATTGAGCCTGGTGGCTCAAAAAGGGACGAGGACGCGATCAGTGTTGCTAACGAATATAATATGGCCATGGTATTCACCGGCATGCGCCACTTCAAGCATTGATGCCTAGTTAGATTTGCCGTAGCTATTCGATAATTGTGGCAACCTGAAAAAACGATTTTCTCGGGATAAGGTTCTGTAGGGTTAAAAGAGGGGGAACATGGCCACTATCGATGTGGTGATCCCGGTCTACAATGAAGAGCATGTCCTCACCCAGAGCGTGAACACCCTTAGACAGTTCTTGGAGAAAAACCTTCCCAATCAATGTACCGTCGTTATCGCTGATAACGCCTCCACTGACAAAACATGGGAGATTGCACAAGCCCTATCGCGGGAACATCCAGATGTCGCCGCCACACACCTGGACGAGAAAGGACGAGGCCGTGCACTGCGCAAAGCGTGGCTGGAGAGCACTGCGGACATCGTGAGCTATATGGATGTTGACCTATCAACCGAACTCGATGCCTTCCCCAAACTTATCCAGTCTATCGAAGATGGCTACAGCATAGCGATAGGCTCCCGGCTCCTGCGAGGGTCATCGGTGAAGCGCTCCTTCAAGCGGGAGTTAACCTCCAGAAGCTATAATTTCATAATTAAAGCGATGTTTAGAACGACATTCGCCGATGCCCAATGTGGCTTCAAAGCGTTGAGCAGTAAAGCGACTAAGGAGCTAGTACCTCTAATCAAGGATCATGAATGGTTCTTTGACACTGAGCTACTCATCCTTGCCGAGCAAAGGGGGTATCATATCAGCGAGATACCCGTAGCGTGGGTTGAGGATCCGGACACAAGAGTCGCTATTTTTAAGACAGCACTCGATGACCTCAAAGGGCTATTGAGGCTACGATTTCGCACTGGCTCACATTAATAGCTTCGTTGGATTGACTATTCCCTGGTATAAAGACCATTGATTAATTCAAATCTAAATCTCCACAGTAGATAAGGTGGTTAAGGTAACCCTATCAACACGTATAGACAGGTGAGGAGAGACATTCATAACATAATCTATGCTATAATTTCTGCGCGAGGTATGAAATGAAAGCACTTATTCTGGCTCCTTTTGATCAATCCGTTCTTGCAAGGCTGAGACAAAGCGTGGAAGTTATCTATGAGTGTTGGATGGATACGCATAGATTGTTGCCCGCAGATGAGTTTATCGACCGTATTCAGGGGCAGGATATAGAAATAGTAGTTATTGAGGCCGACTTTATCTTTCGTGAGGTTTTCGAGAAGGGGGGGAAGCTGAAGCTAATAGCAGCCTGTAGAGGTAATGTAACCCAAGTTGATATGGAAGCTGCTACGGAACACGGTGTGCTGGTAGTTAATACGCCGGCTAGAAATGCCACAGCTGTTGCAGAGTTGACAGTAGGTTTAATGCTAGCTCTTATACGAAAAGTCCCTGCAGCACATCAAATGGTCATCACAGGTAAATGGGTTGATCCAACCGCCTGCTACTCATCGTTTCGCGGCTCTGAGCTAACCGGAAAGACTATAGGTATTATAGGCTTTGGCGCTATAGGGCAGCAGGTTGCCAAGATGCTAAGCGCCTTTGAAACCTCTATTCTGGTACATGACCCCTATATCAATCCGGATGTAATTAATAAACTGGGAGCACTACCGCAAGAGCTGGATGATTTAATAAAGCGGTCGGATATTATCACTCTCCACTGCCCGGTTCTCACCGATACCGTGGGCCTGATGAATGCCCAAAGAATTGCTTTGATGAAGCCTACTTCCTATTTGGTAAACACTGCTGGCGCTGCTATTGTTGATCAAGATGCAATTGTTAAATCCTTGAAGGAAGTGCGTATCGTTGGGGCTGCTTTCGATGTTTATGAGACCTGGCCAGTACAGCCCGACAACCCGCTTCTGAAGCTGGATAACGTAATCCTAACCCCCCACATGGGGGGAGCTACAGATGAGACTATCTTACGCTATTCCCGTATGATAGCCGAAGATATTGAAAGATTCATTCGTGGAGAGCGCCCCAAGAATTTACTCAATCCGCAAGCGTGGGATAATTTTGCCAAATAAGTACGTTATCGCCTTAGATGCTGGCTCCTCGGGTGGCCACGTTATGATTACGGATATTCAGGGTCACTCTGTGTCTTTTACGCGCAGAGAATGGAGTTACGATATACCATCTGATGTTAACCCTCTGGGGCGGGAATTCGATGCCGCAAAGTTTTGGGATATCATTTGTCAACTTATTGAAGAGACCATAAAAAAAGCAGCGATAAATCTAGATGAAATCATTGCAGTCAGTGCTGTCAGCCAGAGGCAGGGTGTGGTCTTCCTTGATAAGAATGGGAGCGAGCTTTATGCTGGACCTAACATTGATCTAAGGGCGCTGTCTGAAGGAATCTCTATCGATGCCGAGTTTGGCAATGAGATCTGTCAGATAACCGGTCATACCCCCTCATTTCTCTTCACCCCTGCCAAGCTGGTATGGTTTAAGATAAATCAGCCCCATATTTATGAGCAGATATCTACAGTGCTTTCCGTTAGTGACTGGCTAATTTACAGGCTCTCTGGTGAACACGTAGGCGAGGTATCTTGCGTCGGCGACATAGGCTTGTTCGACATTAGGGAACTGAAGTGGTCAAGCCGGTTGATAGAAATGCTTGATCTGCCTCAGGGTATCTGCCCTGAGATTGCTACCGCTGGCACCCGTGTTGGTACAGTCACGTCGGTGGCCGCTGAACAGACAGGCTTAGCACCCGGTACATCGGTTGTCGTAAGCGGTGCCGACACTCAATGTGGCTTGCTTGGTATGGGGGTAAAGGATGAGGGACAGGTGGGGATTGTAGCAGGCTGGAGTGCCCCGGTTCAGATGGTGACTGCTAAACCCATCATCGATACCGGCGGCAGGCTCTGGACGGGTTGCCATGTTTTTCCGGGGAAATGGATCCTGGAAAGTAACGCTGGTGAATGTGGTGGTGCATATCAGTGGCTAAAAGGGATTATCTTTAGCGAATCTGATGATGATATATACAACCAGATGGATAGTTTAGCACAGGACACACCACCTGGTGCTGCAGGTATGCTTGCTTTCATCGGGCCAACGGTTATGGACATGAGCCGTTTAAAAATGAGCCTTGGTGGCTTTATTTTCCCCATTACCCCGACTGTCACAAACATCGAGAGGAAACACATGATCAGGTCGGCGATGGAGAACCTCTGCTTTGCCTTCAAGGCCAACTACTTCCAACTGGAGGAGATTTCCAAGTTGACGCCTAAAGGGGTAAGCATAGGCGGAGGTATGGCACAGAGCCGATGTCTGATTCAAATTCTTGCCGACGTACTTGGCATGGAAGTGACTTCCTTCGAAATGCCCCAGGTGTCATCCATGGGAACAGCGATGTGTGCCGCTGTCGGGGCTGGTATCTATGCTGACCTGGAGCAGGCTATGGAGGCAATGCGACCTATTCCCAGGATAGTTGAGCCTGATCCTAAGAGAACTCAAGAATACGCCCCGTACTACAGTAGATGGCGTACAACCGCTAAGTGGCTGGAGGATTTAAATGAAAAATGGTTTGAGCAAATGGAACTCTGAAAAGAAGCTAGTGCTTGAGGCCGC
>JAVLBD010000097.1:0-5587 GCA_031581405.1 Dehalococcoidia bacterium | reverse complement strand
GTTATCGGCAAACTCGCCAATGCGCGGAATATCGGGGATAGAGGTAGCAGCATGGTCCGGCCACCTTATGTTGTCACACTGCTTGAGGGAATCCGCACAGCTGTGCCACCCAATTGCGAGATCATATATAGCAATGGGAAAAACATAGCAAAGGCGGTCAGTATAGCGCGCAAGGCAGATACAGCGATCATCATTACCGGAAACACTCACAAGGATGAGGGCGAGTATATGTTCGTTAAGGGAGGCGACAGAGATACCCTGACAATCAAGCCTCACGATGAGGAGTTGATCCTGCGTGTTGCTGCTGAGATTCCGAGGACTATAGTGGTCCTCGTGTGTGGGAGCGCCATTATCACCGAGGCATGGCGAGACAAAGTACCTGCAATTCTAGTGGCCTGGTATCCTGGCATGGAAGGCGGGAATGCCCTGACGGATATCCTCCTTGGTAAAGTATGTCCGTGTGCAAAGCTACCTTGTGTGTTTCCCAAATCTGAAAGCCAACTCCCATTCTTCGACAAACGAGCAAGGTCTATCGAATATGGTTATTTTCACGGCTACCGGCTCATGGACAGAGAGGGGTATGAACCTGCCTTCCCCTTTGGCTTTGGCCTTAGCTATACTAATTATATATACGAGAACATACAGCTTGATCATGAGGAGATCGGCACCGACGGAACGCTGAGGGTGAGAGTGCAAATCACCAATTCAGGAGATGTTACTGGCGAAGAAGTGGCGCAATTGTATATCGGGTATGGAGATTCTCAAGTAGAAAGACCGCTTAAGGAATTGAAAGGCTTCTCAAAGGTGCACCTCACCCCAGGAGAAACCAAATGCGTGGAATTTGCGCTGGCAGCGCGAGATCTGGCCTACTATGATGAGCAACACAGCATCTGGATAGTGGAGCCAATCACCTATACCGTATATGTGGGCCCTTCATCTCGTAATGAAGAGCTTCTCAGCGCCACATTCCATATTCTTAGTTGATTAACCGTAAGCATGCTGCTAAAGACGTGTTTCCGACGGTTGCCATAGCGGACTATATGCTCAGGAATTGAAATAGAATACTGGGAGGGAGGTATACATGGAGGAAAAGATATCCTTGCATAGCCTATGTGCCTGGACATTTAACGCCGGCAATGGTGGCTTTTTACCTGCAAATATTCGCCCTTCTTGGGAAGCCCACCGTTTCGACACCATTGCCAAGATAAAGCTCATTAGGGATAAGATCATTCCGAGATTGCCTAACAATATCCAAATTGGATTTGAGATGCACTATGACTACGAATTCGCTGAAGATAGCGCAGACACGATCGCAGACGCCCTTTTAGAGGCTGGAATGTGTCTTGCTCTGTCCACTCCTGGTGCTCACATTCATTTCGGCTACGGAGGAATTGCGTCTCTCGACCCGAACGAACGGACGGCGGCCCAAGAATATGGCCAGAGAACAGTGGCCTTAACATGCGGACCCCTTCGCAAGGCCTGGCATCCCGATGTGGAGAAAGCTCCTACCCTAGTCATCTGGAATGGCTCTTTTGGCTACGATATAGCCACTCCGGCACTGAAGCAAATGTATGAGAACCTGAAGGAAAGTATAGCTAATCTGTGCTCATATGGGGATAGTATGGATAGGAGGCTTTATTGGGCTATTGAGCCCAAGCCGAACGAAGGTCATCCCGCTATGCTGCTACCAACAGTAGCTAGTGCCATCGTTTTTTGGAAGAAGCTTGAGAAAGACTTCAATCTCAGCCTTGATAGAAGGGGAATAAATAAGGAGTTCGGCCATTCAGAGATGATTGGGCTCGATCTAGTAAACGACACTATAGAAGAAATTGACAATGATATGCTCGTCCATATGCACGTCAATTCTCAGGGGTACAATAATGGGATAATCCTTGGTGGTCCAGGAAAGTTCGATGTAGACCACGGAGTGCGTATATGCGGCATTAATGTTGCATTGGCTGCTCTCGTCTCAGAAGCGGGATACACCCGTTGGAAAGGTCATGACATGCAGCCGCGGCCATATGATAACGAAGACCAGGCCGTCGATCGGGTGGTGCGCTCTATACTGAGCTGGGAGGCCTGTGCGACAGCTGCAGCAGAACTTGACCGTGAAAGGCTGATGATGCTGCTTACACAGAGAGAAACTGCCAAGGCCGAGGATCTAATGCGTGAAGCTGTGAGCAATGCGCAAAGACAATTTGATAGTATGTATGGAATTAGCTATCAAATCTGAATTATCTACCTTTAAAGGAGGTTTAAACATGATGGAAACAATCAGCCTGGAGATCGTGGAATATATTGCGGATATACGTCTCAACCGCCCCGAAAAACGTAATGCCATTAACCGTGAGCTCATGATGAGTTTAATTACAACGGCCAAGCAACTTAAAGCAAATAAACAACTGCGTGCCATAGTATTGTCCGGTAATGGTGAGGGCTTCTGCGCAGGAATGGACTTCGAGATCTTTACGGACATGCTAGGCGGTGAAATCACTGCGGATAGCTCTGCTGAAGGCTTTGAAGATCTCAGCGAACAGGGTGCCTATCAAGGCCAACAAATGGGTTGGTTATGGCAAGAGATACCGGTACCTGTAATCGCTGCTGTACATGGGGCTGCAATAGGGGCCGGTCTAAACATCGCACTTGGTGCAGATATTCGTATTGTCACGCCAGATGCCAAGCTGGGCTTTCTAGAAATCACGTGGGGATTCTTACCGGATACATCAGCAACGCAATCGTTGAGACGCCTAGCTAGCCTGGACCGCATCAAGGAGCTAATATTTACTGGACGATTCTTCAGTGGCCAGGAGGCTTATGAATACGGTCTAGCCACCGAGCTAGCCGATTCACCACGTGAGCGAGCACTGGAAATGGCAAAAACAATTGCCGGCCAAAACCCTGACGCCATCCGTAGAGCAAAAGACATGCTTAATAAATTGGCATTCCTCTCCGTAGAAGAAGGATTAGCACTTGAGGCAGAACATTGTCGGTCACTGCTTGGCTCCCCCAACCAGCTCGAAGCAACTGCCGCTCGATTTGAAAACCGTGCTCCCATGTTCTCCGATCCCCAATACTGATCCTTATACCAAACACACACACTAAGACAACGCTGAAAATGTAGCTTTCCAGTAAGTACACTACTCAGTGGTTTGTCAGTTTCAGATGATACGTATCGTGCCTTATGCAAACCAGCTTTGGATTACTAACTTAAAAGCCATCATTCGAAAAAACTGACCATTGCGTTATTATTTTATGAAAAAAGCAGTCAGGTTATCGATATAGCTATAATACCCTGACTGCCTAACTTCTGATCAGAGTGTTATGACCTTGATTTAGTCCGTCACACATGCCCTTTTGCCTGTGTAAATTCCGTTCTAACCAATACAAGTTTCACCTATTACCTCTATGAATCTTCGGGTGGATAGCTCAGTAGTTATGTTTACACTTGACACATATGGATATGAGACATTTATCACGGACAATATATTTCCACTCATGTAGAATGAGGCCGAAGAGGTTGGACAACGGGTTATTGTTCAGATGAGGGGAGAGCTGGCAACAAGAAATTGGTAGAGGTGGTTATGAGAACCTTAAGGCTGAAACTTGATCGAGAGCTTGGGTATGAAGAGGCTCGCTCTCTGGCCAACCAGGAGGTTGGTAAATATATAGGTGATCCGATGATTTTAAGTTGGTTGGATCGGAGAATGGGCCAACATTCGCCTGATATTAACTGTTGTCAGGAAGATGGCAAAGAGACATGGGAAATCTATGCCGAATCCAGAGGCGGCACGATACGGGCTGAGCTCGATGACCAGTATGTTTTCATCTTTAGAGAAGGCTTATAGTGACAGGTAAGACAAACCCAATACCGACATATGAAGGACGAGCATAACATGCGTATTCTGGTTGTAGATGACGATCCTGAAATAGTGAGTTTTCTCAAGCGGGGCTTGATATATGAAGGCTACGGTGTCGATACGGCAAGCGATGGTACCGAGGCTTTAGCAAAGGCCCGTGAAATAGAACCTGACCTTGTTATCTTGGATATTATGATGCCCGGGATAGATGGCGTGGAAGTTAGCAAACGGCTGCGTCAAGCAAGCGATGTCCCGATCCTGATGCTCACCGCCAAGGGTACCGTTGCTGATAGAGTAACGGGACTTGATAGCGGTGCCGATGACTACCTGGTTAAACCCTTTGCCTTCGATGAACTTATAGCAAGGGTGAGGGCATTGCTCAGACGGCATCAACCAAAGGAAGGAGAGGTTCTTCGGTTCAGCGATCTTTCACTGAATACCGCTACCAGGGAAGTGAAGCGTGGAAACGAAATCATCGAGCTAACGGCTCAAGAGTTCGATTTGCTTGAGCTTTTCATTCGCCATCCGCGCCAGGTGCTGAGCAGGGACAGGATTTACGAAAGGGTATGGGGATACGACTTTGGCGGCGAATCCAATTTAATAGAGGTTTATGTAAGCTACCTGCGTTCCAAGCTCGAGGCCAGTGGAAGAACCAGGTTAATCCACACCGTTCGCGGCGTGGGTTACGTGCTGAAGGAGTAGAAGGGTGCCAATACGCTGGCGCTTGACTCTGTGGTTCTCCCTTATATTATGCGCTACAATCATCCTCTCCGGTGTGGTGATTCACAGTATACTGCAAGAATCGCTTAATGCCGATGTGGATGATAACCTGCGAGTCTACTCTGCCAAGGTGCATGGTACCCTAAACACAGGGGAAATTCCAGAGCCGCTAGATTACGAGGTTATTCATTCAAGCCTGCCATCTATCAACGAGTTCGCTTCTCCAGGGCTCTATATCCAACTAATACATACGAATGGCAATGTTGTAGTGAAATCAGACAATCTGGGGGAGCAGGAACTTCCTGTTGATCCATCTTTGGTGGAGCGTGGGTTTAGCGGAGAAGCCGCTATAGATACTATTTCTACTGGCGACGGTGCGAGAATACGACTCATGGTTTCGCCTCTCTTCCTCCAGAACGAGGTTTTACTTCTAGAGGTAGGTCAGTCACTGAACAATGTGGACGCTACAATGAGCCAGGTGAGATGGGCTATTCTGGGGGGTATCCTTGTTACTTTGGTGCTAGTTGGAATATCTGGTGGGGTCATAGTTCACCGGGCGCTTTCTCCCGTGGAGCAAATCACCCGAACGGCACAAAGCATCGAATCAAGTTCCGACCTTAGTCGCCGCGTGGGATATACTGGCCCAACGGATGAGATCGGACGTCTGGCCACCACCTTCGATCATATGATTGGCCATCTGCATAGAGTTTTCGAGTCTCAAAAGAATTTCATTGCCGATGCCTCTCATGACCTGAGAGGTCCTCTGACAGTTATTAGGGGCAACCTGGACTTACTCAAGCGCAATTTGAGCGATCAAGATCAACAGGAGTCATTGAGAGCCATGGAGATAGAGACCGATAGGATGGGAGAATTGGTGAACGACCTTCTCCTTCTTGCCGAGGTTGAGTCCGAACAGGTAGAACGGCAAGGGATGGTCACGCTCAGGGAAATCCTCCTGACAGGTCTAAAGCGGGCGCAGCAGATGGGAGGAAACCGTAAAGTTGTCATAG
>JAVLBD010000096.1:0-5611 GCA_031581405.1 Dehalococcoidia bacterium | reverse complement strand
CATTTCAATCTCCCGATAGTCAGACACTCCTTGACTACCATAACGCAGTACTTGAACGCTCAAAGAAGTACTTCCTTACCCTATCCAAAACTGACCTTGACCGAATACTTGATGAACCGTGGTTTCAGCCACTACCCACAGTTGGCGTCCGCCTAAATAGTATCCTGGAAGACAGTATGTTACATGCCGGCCAGGCCGCATACGTGCGAGGGCTACGCCAAGGTAAAGGATGGCAGAAGTATTGAGCGACACATTCAGTGTGACTTATTCAATAAGCAATGCAGATGCTATGCTAATAAATGGATGGGCTCATCTGACACGATCGGATTGTCAGGAGGAGATACCATGTACTATTGTCGTTTAAGAGACTGCTTAAATGGTCTCAATCAACCCCCTATATCCCCCAATCTTGGGGGACTTTTTAAAGCTGGGGGACACCCCCAGACCTCCGGCAGGAATTATCCTGCACCTTTTTCAGCGGCATCTAAGTGAATTACCCCCAGCAGGGTGGGGGGCACCTGTGGGGCGAATTCTTGCACATTTATCGCTCGAATTCGCTTTGCAGCGCCTAGAGCCGCTGCTTGCCACCCCACCCGCGATTCATCCCGTCAGCTTGCTGACGGGTATTCTCGCTGATTTATATATACAGATAGTATTGTTACTAACTTATATAGCTGACGCATTGACATACTATAGTGAACGTGTTACAATATATCACTATAAAATATAATTAGACATAATAATTTATTATAGTATTGACATATTTATATTTATCGTATTAATATGGTATCGTTAAGTTTAGGGGGTTACTATGCATATTGAGGACCTTCTTAGGTCAATCGTAGAAGCTGGGGCATCGGATATTCACCTTACTGCCCCGTATCCACCGGTGGTACGTATTGACGGTGAACTTATTCATCATAATGATCTGCCTAATTTGACCAACAAAGATGTGGAACAGTTCTTTCACGATGTAACTGATGAGGAACAAAGGAAGTTATTTAGCCAGGAGTTGGAACTAGATTTCGCCCACAGCATTCCCGAGGTAGGGCGTTTCCGCGCTAACGCCGCCATCCAGAGAGGTAACATTAGCCTCAGCTTCCGGTCGCTTCAAGTCGCAACCTTGGATATTGATGATCTTGGACTCCCGGACGTATGTAAGGATCTGATCTTAAAGGAAAACGGGCTACTCTTAGTTACCGGCCCAACAGGCAGTGGTAAGTCAACGACAATTGCTGCGATGGTTAAGTATCTTAATGGCTTGAGAAGCCGTCGCGTTATTACAGTCGAAGACCCTATCGAGTTTTTACATGAGAACGAGAAATGCTTTATCACACAACGTGAGGTTGGTTCAGACACCCAAAGCTTCTCTGAGGCTCTTAAGCATACCCTGCGCCAAGATCCTGATGTTATACTCGTAGGAGAAATGCGAGACCTGGAGACCATGGGCACTGCGTTGACTGCTGCAGAAACCGGGCACCTGGTTCTCGCCACGCTCCATACTCCCAGTGCGCCTCAGGCCATAGACAGGATTATTGACGTTTTTCCTCCTCATCAACAGCAAACAGTGCGAATCCAGGTCTCCACTGTTCTGCAAGGAGTATTATATCAAACACTGGTTCCAAGACGAGACCAGGCAGGGCGTGTCCCTGCATTAGAGATTATGCTGGCCACGGACGCCATCAGGAATCTTATCAGGGAGGCAAGAACTGCCCAGATGTGGAGTACAATACAAACAAGTTCTCAGTACGGAATGCAGACGATGGATCAAGCAGTAATGCAACTATTCAATAAAAACGTTATCACTTTGGAGGAGGCACTAAGACGTTGCCGCGATCCGGAAGCGGCAAAGAAGTCGCTATCTCGCGCCACGGAGCAAACAGGAAGGAAATCGCGGCCCAGTGCTATGGTTCGCCAGTAAATGCTATTGCTGCCCTCATAGGGTTGGGGATTCGAGACGATTCAGTCTATAATCTAGCAGTGATACTTGATAGATACCCTGTATAGCATTCTCTACGCCCGGTCCAATTTCATCGCTATTGCTCCAGGCTCGCATACTATCGTACATAACCCACAGCCAAAGCACTTACTAGTATCGATCGTGGCCTTGAATTTCTTTGCCGTGGGTAATTTCTTCATTTCTATAGCTTCGAAAAAGCATCGATCCACACAGTCCTGGCATCCGTTACATTGATCCTGATCGACTTCAGCACGGAAGCGACTCTTCTCCAGTATTTGCTCCATATTATCAAGCTTGAGACCAATGGCGAATATAGCACAGCAATCTCGACAACAGAAACATATTTCATTCAAACGATGAGTGGTCGCCATGGGCCACGTATGTATCAGGCCTTTATCTGCGGCTCGCTCCGCAATAGCTATGGCTTCCTCCGAAGAAATCCTTTGCCCTGCTTCTCTATTGATGGCATATTCCGCTCCTCTATTAAATTGAAGGCAGACGTCAATCGGAGCATCACACTCCCTCATCGATCTGCGACAGCTACAGGGAATTACTGCGATCGGGTCTGCCCCTTTGATCAACTCTCTGATATTTTCCTCGGGCAGAAGTTCATCGGTTGAGAAATGAGGGCTCCGCTCAATCGCCCTCCATGCAGGGAGGACTTTGATAAACTGTATATATGAATCCCCAAAACCGCTTGCCGTTCTCTCAATCCACTCTGTTTCTTGAAAGTCCCTCCACATGTCGAGAATATCGGTATCGATCCATTTTCCTGTACTCGAGAGGGTAGCATCATGCAACTGTGTCATATCGCGGGCGAAGCAAAATCCCTTACTGGTAGGGATGACCAGCCCTCTTTCCATAAGCTCGTGGAGTTTCTGTTGTACAGCGTCCTCCTCCAGGCCCAGCTTCTGAGCAAGCGCAGAAGGTTCAGCCGGTAGTTCGAGTAGCAGCTTTCCCTCTTCAGGGGTAACCAGCTTATGCAAAATGCGAAGCAAACGCTCCGACCCGGTGTAATTAAGCCTCGCTACCAGTTCCGTATAAACATCACTTAATACCACAACAACCTCCTTTGGACGTAAATTACTTGACTGGATCTATATTCTAAGTCTGGCGAAACAGTCTCCATCAAACCCCTTATCCCTACATAAAGGTGGCTTTTTGAAATTGCAGGACCACACTTAGACCCCCGTGCGTTACTTCTTTCTTGGTTTATTCTAATGCCAGACAATAGCCCCGGGCAAGCCTTAGCGGTTTATTGATAGCAATCAGAAGTTAGTTATTTTCGATATATTATAAAGGTATAATATGAACAGGTAACTGGTTGAACTTGACAATCAACTCAACACAATTTAGTCTTGAAATAGGATAGGAGATTATCAGTGACATTCGGACAACGATTGAGGGAGCTGAGAAAGGCTAAGGACATAACTCAAAGGGAGTTGGCCGACAGAGTTGGTATTAATTTCACATATCTGAGTAAAATCGAAAACAGTGCCATGCCGCCGCCGCGTGGAAAAACAATTATGGCTTTGGCCCATGCACTCGATGCAGATTCCGATGAGCTATTCGGCCTCTCTAAGAAGATACCCACCGAATTTATAGAACAGATAAATCCTGAAATAATAAGATTGATACGCTCTATGAAGGATGGAGCGCAGAAGCCCGTATACGAATTAATGAGATTGGTAGGACGGGTTGGGGAGTTGGAGCGAGAACTTAAGCACGCTCGTGAGGAACTGGGACTGAGTGTGCAGCTGAAACTCTTCCATGCTCTTATCGAAAACTCTCAAGATAGTATCCTTGTATTGGACCAGGATATGGAGCTGCTGTACGAAAGCCCTTCTGCAGCGCAGTTGTTTGCCTATGGGTGGGAGAAGCTAGTCGGTAGGGATCCTCTAGGTTTTGTACACCCCGATGATCTATCCAAGGTAGCGAATAACCTTCACCAACTGGCGCAGAACCCAGGAGAAACCATTTGTATGATTGGACGCGCCAGGCGTAGGGACGGTACATATCGAGTGATCGAAGCTATTGCACACAGCCTCGTTCACATTCCAGCCGTCAATGGCATCGTGGTTAGTATGCGGGACATCACTGACCGCCAGTGGGAGGTGGAGGATATTTTGGGTGGGGATATGGCTACCTTGCCTGTTGAAGAATACCGCTTGACGGAGAGCGAGCGGCAAGTGCTGACCCTCATGGCAGAAGGTATGACCAATCACCAAATATCCGAGAGATTAGTGATAAGTCCCTCTACGGTTAGATTCCACGTCAGCAATATCCTCCACAAGCTGGGAGTCACTACGCGCACCAAAGCGGTGGCCCTAGCGATGCGCCGTCACCTGGTCGAGTAATGGCCTCTGCGATAATACTAGACATCCGTCTAGTGTCAAACCCTTGTGATGTCCGTTGTCATAGAAGACGATTCACCATATGGTTAAACTGGCAGGTTTGTATGGATTGATATATAAAGGGACCGTATTATTGCTACGGCCATTAAGGGGGTAAAGTGATATCATAAGGAAGTGTAGGGTAATTCTGAAATCTCATGGTTTAGATGTCGAGATGGACAAATAGGTGAAATAGAGGCTAGAATGGCATGGAACGAAGTAAACAATTCTGGAAGGGATCATTGGAATAGGGGTATTATCAATTAGAAAGTAACTATAGCGGAAAGTGCAGTAGGATGTGACAGAAAATAGTGGGCCTCAATAAGGATCACAGCATAACGGCAATCCATTGCAACAATTGATTGATAGGAGAAGGAGGATAAGAATTGGAGACAAAGGTAAAATCGAAAGTATTGCAGCAATTCCAGGTAGCCACCGAGACCATTGTTAACGCTGAATTAAAGAAATGGTTAGATCGGGGGGGGAAGGTGATGGGCTATTTCTGCTCCTATGGACCAGAAGAGGTTATCACCGCTGCCGGTATGGTTCCTATCCGTATGAGGGCTATTGGTAGTACGGGAACGGAGATGGCAGATACGTATATGAGCAACATCAACTGCAGCTTCTGCCGTAACTGCTTCAATATGGGACTTACAGGCGAGTACGATTTCGTTGAAGGGCTTGTCTGGCTAAATAACTGTGATCACGTCCGACGCATCTATGATAACTGGAAGCGTAAGGTGAATACCCCATTCACGCATATGATAAGCCTCCCCAAGATGACAGGCGAGGCGCAGGTGGAATGGTTCCACGACGAGCTGGTTATATTTAAAGAAGCTATAGAGAAACACCTCGGCATAACCATTACCGATAAGAAGTTATGGGAGGCAATAAAACTCCACAACGAAACACGGCTTCTTCTGAGACAACTCTACGAACTCAGAAAGAAGGATAACCCCCCGATCACCGGTGCTGAAGCACTTGCTGTAGTAGTAGCCAGCACTGCGATGCCCAGGGAGCAGTTTAACCAGATGCTCAAGGAGCTTCTACAGGAGCTAAGCGACGCGGAAGGCATCAGTGATTACCGGGCGCGTCTGATGGTCATAGGCAGCATACTCGATGATCCGGCTTATATTAAAATCATCGAGGATGTGGGTGGACTGGTGGTCACCGATTCAATGTGCTATGGCACCAGAATTTTCTGGACAGGTGTAGATGAAGGGGAAAGTGATCCCATCACAGCTTTGGCTCGGTACTA
>JAVLBD010000095.1:0-5613 GCA_031581405.1 Dehalococcoidia bacterium | reverse complement strand
CTCCCTTTTTTCGAAATCCTACCGATTGGTACAGGTGCCTGGCAATGTAGTTCCTTCCGTCAACCGAAAGCCCTATCTCCTTAATTCCATTTTGCATTAGATACTCGATTCCCGCTATTAGTATCGCCTTGCCTAATCCTCGACCTCGATACCGAGGATTTATACCCATCATTCGGATATATCCCTTATCTCTATCGTTAGGGTGCTCCATTGTCCAACAATATCCAACCTTGGTTTGACTGTTGTTGATATACAGGATACCATCAGGCCGGCACCAACTGGTATTCAACAGGTAGCAGATTTCTTCTACTGTATTGGGGCGAAATCCCCAACTATCGGTGAATGACGTATTCTGAAGGGTGCAGAGGCTTTCCTCATCGCCGGGAAGAAAGTGTGTAAGTTCAAAGCCAATTGGTATTGTGAGTACTATCTCTCTGTAGCCAGCTAGGCTCATATGCCAGTGGCACCGCACCGCTCGGAAGCCTCTTGTTCGAACCCAGTGCTCACTGGTATGTAACCCCTGAGGTATGGGTATTTGGAGTACTTCCGACCCCAGATTATGGCTATGATTGGCTGCAGTTTCTAGCAAACTGCTGCCAATACCACGACCACGATGTGTCGGATGTACGGCAACGTTAAGTATTACCCTGCCGATCTCTAGCTCGCGCTCTATAGCGGCATAGCCTACCAGAAGACCATCCACCTCTGCGACAAACAAGTCCTCCTCAACATGATATCCCGGTTGCTCAATGCGGTGCTTAAACTCCTCCAATGAGGTAGCCTTGCTCAGCCCGTCCACCTCATCTACATAGTTAACAAGCTGAACATAGGCAGTTATGTCATCCTGACGAAAATTACGGATAGTAACCAAGCATCTTCCTTTGTCTGTTCAATTGATAATCTGTTTCATTGTAGCCCAAGAATTGCTGTGATACAATCCAAAAAGCAACTATAGAGGTTCATCTTCAATGCAAGATTCAATAGAAACAGTAATGGTGGTCAGCCCTCATCCCGATGACGCCGAGATCGGCGCCGGAGGTACCATTGCCCTATGGCGCAGGCAGGGGCGAGAGGTAATGTATGTCATCTGCACCACTGGCGACAAAGGAAGCTCAGACCCGAATATGACCTCTGAGACTTTGGCCCAAATGCGGCGGCAGGAGCAAATGGAGGCAGCTAAATTACTGGGCGTTAGTACTGTCATCTTCCTCGGCTACCCCGATGGAGGTTTGGAGGATACACCTGCTTTTCGCGGAGAGCTGGTGCGACTGATAAGAAAGCATCGTCCTGAGATAGTGCTGACGACTGATCCCTACCGAAAATACCTGTGGCATCGCGACCATCGTATTACCGGAATTGTTACCATGGATGCCATATTCCCTTATGCGCGCGATCACCTCTCCTACCCAGAGCAGATAGGTGAGGGTCTGAAACCGCACAAGGTAAAGGAGATCTACTTCTGGGGTGCGGAAGATTCCGACACTTTCATCGATGTTGAGGAAACCTTCTCTCTCAAGCTGTCTGCCCTTAGCTGCCATGTTAGCCAGGTAGGCCAGTATGGCGATATTTTAAAGCAGCACGTTGAGGAGAGGGCATCGAAGGCAGGGAAAAGCCAGGGAGTTGCTTTGGCTGAGGCATTCCGCAGGATCGAAATCATATACTAGAGCAATGGTAGGCTACCAGAAATGGATCGACTATAATTCTAGATCTTCCTGGCAATTTCTGCAGCCTCAGCGATTGCCTCCAGTGCCTTACGAGGTGCTTTGGCATCTCCAATAACATAGACTTCGGGCACGGTGTCTTTGAGCTGTGCGCTTAACTCATCGACCGATTCTGTGCCACAGGTCAGAATGATGAAGTCAACTCCGTGAATCGTCTCTTCCTTTCCTTCCTTCATGATAATAACCCCATCCTCGATAATTTCTTTGACTGTGGCTGAGGTGATAGCTTTAACTCCCTTCTCTCTCATTCTTGGTAGAAGAAGCATCCTGGTCTGTGGTATTATGTCAAGTCCGATATCTGCCAACATTTCAATAATGGTGACGGAAACACTGCCTGTCGTCTGATTGTAACCCGGATCGGCCAGCATATCAGCTATCTCACAGCCTACCATTCCCCCACCAATGATGATCACATTCCCGCGGGATATGGATAATTTTCCTTCCAGGACATCGGTGGCTGTAACCACTTTATTTCCCTCTATACCCGGTATTTCTGGAATCAAGGGTTTACCTCCGGTGGCCACGATAACAATATCCGGCTTTTCCTTCTTAATCAACCCAGGCGTGGCCTCCTTGTTCAACTCCACTTTGACGGGTAACTTGTTCACCTGTGTTGATAGATATATTATCCACTTGCTCAGTTCCTGCTTCGTAGGAGGGATAACTGCCAGGTTCATCTGTCCTCCCAGCTTGGACGCTTTTTCCCACAGAGTTACATGGTGTCCTCGCAGAGCAGAGACGCGTGCTGCCTCCATACCTCCGGGACCTCCACCGATAACCAGCACCTTTTTCTGCCTCGCCGCGGGAGTAATGGTCATCTCCTTTTCCCTGCCCACCGTAGGATTTATAACGCAGGTCATCGGTTCGTACGTCAACTGCGTGCGAAGGCAGCCTTGTCCACAACTGGTGCAGGGGGCAATATCTTCGATATTTCCCTCTTTTGCTTTGTTCGGTAACTCTGGATCAGCCAGCAGGGCTCGACCCATAACAATCATGTCCGCGTACTCCTTAACCAGAATGTCTTCCGCAAATTGGGGATCATTTATCCTACCAACGACCATTACTGGAACATCGACCACCTGTTTGATCGCCGCAGCAGCCGGAACGTTGAAGCCTGGTTGAGTGCCCAGGCAGGGTAATATTTGCCAGTACACATCAGGTACCACTCCCCCCGATATATGGAAGGCGTCTACACCTGCTGCAACGAGCTTGGGAGCTATGTACTGGGATTCTAGAATATCTCGCCCACCCGGCAAATGCTAGTCCCCTGAAATGCGGAGAATGACAGGGAAATCAGCCCCCGCCTTAGCTCGAATGCTCTCCATAACCTCAAGAAGGAATCTGAGGCGTCCATCAACCGGGCCTCCATAGACATCAGTGCGTTTATTACGTAAGGGTGATAGGAATGAACCGGCTAACATATAGTTGTGAGCTGCATGAAACTCTATTGCGTCGCAGCCAGCCTCTCTCGCCCGCCTTGCCGCTTCACCGAACTGCCCTACTATCGTCCTGATTTCCTCTATGGTGAGTTCACGACATACCTGGCCATGAGTTTTGCAAACAGCTGGAGATGGTCCCACCGGTTGAATCCCCTTAAGCCAACAGAACGATTCAGGGCCAGGATGGATAATCTGCGGTGCCACCATGGCACCATAAGCATGCATAGCATCGACAAACCTCTTGAACCCTGGTATTAGCTTGTCATCCCACAGACCGACAGTCTGAATTATGTAGGGAAAAGCGACGTCGATTGTGACCGCCTCGAAGATAATAAGACCTACGCCACCTTTAGCCCGCGCCTCCCAGTAATCAATCATCTTCTGTGAGATTGTACCGTCGTCGGGTGCCCAGTTTGTAGTCATGGGGGCCATAACGATACGGTTCTTTACCTCCATGGAGCCAATTTTTATGGGAGTAAACAATTTCAGCAACTGAGTCATTCCCAGCCTCCTTTTTCAGTCATTGGACTGCCATAATTATATTCGCATCAAACATAATTTTCCAATTTGATATATTATTGCTGTGCGAACCCATTTTAAGCCATAGAGACGAGAAACGGAATGGGAAGTGCTTACAATGCTGAGGACACTGTACATTGGGGGATTGCATTATTTAGTGATAAGCGTTATATTTTTCTTGTTACCACATTACACATCAAGAAGGGGGTACTTATAGATGAGCACGGACGAAAGGTACGACGTTGTTATTGTCGGCGGTGGCTTCAATGGAGTCACGACGGCTGCATACCTCGCCAAGTGCGGTCTGAGCGTATGTGTATTGGAGGAGAGGGTAGAGGCGGGGGGAGGATGCGAGAGCTCCGAGCCCATAGCCGGAGTACGCATCAATCCCCATGCCATAATGATGTACGGCGCACCAGCACCGGGATTCGAGCAACTGGAACTGGCAAAATATGGCTTCCGCATGGACTGGAATCCCCTCTTACAGGATCTGACAAAGCAGGTAGGAAGAGGAGCGCTTTGTACCGATGGTATGAGGCCCATGACAGAAAAGGACATGATGGGCTGGGCCAAGATAAGCGGCATGCTCACGGATCCCCCCTTCATCACTGAGCTTATGCGTGCTACCTTCTGGTGCCCACCACATCCAGCAGATGTGGAGGTCAATGCGGAGACTGTTCCCTATATGCAGGTATACAAGCAGCGTTCACCAGATATCTGGACCGAAGAACTCCTCAATATGACCATGTTTGACCTCTTGGACGAGTACTGCGAGACAGAGCACTTCAAGGTACAACAGGCGATGGTGGCCTGGTACTCAGGAGCTGCGGCTCACTGGGAGGGAGTAGCTATCCCTGCCCTCGCCTGCGATGTAGTGCTGACACTTTGTGGTAAGGTCAGCGTTCCGCGCGGGACCATGCACGGCTATTTCCACTCCATTTTCCGCTGTGCCGTCGATCACGGTGTAGTGATCCGTACCTGCTGCCCTGTGGATGAGATCATGATCAGTAACGGACGGGCGGTGGGCGTGCGCTTAAGGGACAATGCCGCTAAGGCTGAAAAGACGATCTGGGCGGACAAAGCGGTGATCAGTGATGTTGATATTTTACAGACCTTTAACACTCTGGTCGGACCGCAGCATGTCGATCGCTCCTTCCTGCAGCGTATAAATGACATCAGTCTCAAGGGTGGTAGTATCTATGTTTCTCATATATTAACTCGTGAGAAGCTTCGTTGCCGCCCCCAGTTCCGCAGTGAGCTAATGGGAGACGAGGCTGGGCTTGGCCCGTATCCCTGTGACTCGCGTGATATCTACTATGAGCACGTAGCTGACGTCGATGGACGTAAGGGTGACATCACAATGCCACCGGAGAGGTTGATGTGGTTAGGAACCCCCAGCAATAGGTTCAGCGACCATCATCCTCAAAACACGCGTCCCAATGAACATGTTATGTCTCCGTTCTATGTCTATGTGCCGCCACCGGAGTATCATCCAGACGGTGCTGATGCCATAGATAAAAAGAAGGAATACTGGAACGGTTATATGCGCCAGGCCTTCAGCCAGGTAATAGAGAACCTTGACGACGACAATATTATTCACCACTGGGCCAACACCCCCTATGAATCGGAGTTTCGCAATACCGGTTTTATTGGAGGTACCTGGTGTGGCACCCGCCACTGCGAAGACCAGTTTTGGATGCAGCGACCCCTTCCCGAGCTGGCGCGCTACCGCACCCCCATCGAAGGACTCTATCTTTGCCATCAAACGGCAGCACACCCTGGTGGGCTATGCTTGATGGCTGTTACCTACAACCTGATGCATATACTCATTGAAGATGGGCTTGCCGAGCCAGGAGATTGGTGGTATCCATCGCCGTGGTACATACCGGAGCGAGGTAAAATATCTGCGGTGCCTCGTGAGGGAAAAGTAGCAG
>JAVLBD010000094.1:0-5632 GCA_031581405.1 Dehalococcoidia bacterium | reverse complement strand
ATCGGAATAAGGATGAGAGTAATACCAACCTCGGCACCCGGGCTATTGCTGCGCAGCACCGGCACTGCCCAACCGTGGGAGAGAAGCAGATGATGGATCACTCTCAGCGAAGCAGGGAAATCTTTCTGTCCCGGTGCATGTTCGCCAATTTGATAGCCCATAAAGGCTACGGAAAACGGCTCGTTGTGGGTAATCCAGTGCTTCACCCGGTCCCCCAGGTGACGGCTGAGAACATCGGCATATTCAACGAAGGCTTCGGCGGTTGAACGTATTGCCCAACCACCCTCGTCCTGCAAGACCTGGGGCAGGTCCCAGTGATACAGGGTCACAAAAGGCTCGATTCCCGCCTGCAACAGCCCGTCTACCAGACGGCTGTAATAATCCAGCCCGGCCTGATTCACTTTCCCGCACCCATTGGGCATTATACGCGGCCATGAAACCGAAAAACGATAGGCCTTGAGGCCCATCCCTTTCATCAGCGCGATATCTTCGGGCCAGCGGTGATAGTGATCACAAGCCACATCACCGGTACTGTCATCCTCAATAGTGCCAGGGGTATGGGAGAAGCGATCCCAAATCGATTCGCCCTTACTATCCTCGTTCCACGCACCTTCTATCTGGTACGCCGATGTGGCTGCCCCCCATAAAAAGTTTTGCGGAAAAGTTAACGATTCAGGACACATTAAATCCCCTCCAGCCGTATATCGTAGCTGATATTATACGAAAATGCTGAAATAGTTATAATCAACCCCCTATATCCCCCAATCTTGGGGGACTTTTTGAGGTGGGGGACACCCCCAGACCCCCAGCAGGAAATATCCTGCACCTCTTTTTCATCAGTCTCTACACATCGCAACACGCTTTTTCCGACCTTTACACCTGGCGACCTGAGTCCAATCGTATCTCCTCTATGGATGATCCCCGACGTAACTGCCAGCCTTCATTAGATAGGGGCTGCTGGAATAACCTCAATCAACCCCCTATATCCCCCAGTCTTGGGGGACTTTTTGAGCTGGGGGACACCCCCAGACCCCCAGCAGGAAGTATCCCGCACCTCTCTCACAGCGATCTCAGATAAACCATCTACAGCTTGATTATGAGATCTCCGTCGCTCTTTTCAACAGCATACTTCTTCAATTTGCCCTTGGCACTGCCTTTTATAACATTGCCCTCGAGATCAAACTCAGAATGGCCAATACTGCAGCAGCGCAACTTCTCTTTACCGGGTATCGGGTCGATCTTACGCCCGGCATGTGGACAGCGGTTTTCAAAGGCGAGATATTGCTCGTCTCCAGTTCCCACAAGGAGAATTGGCTTGGAGAGTCCGGCACCTTTCAAATAAACGGCGTCTCCCTTTACTAGAGGTTCCGGCATCTGGTTGAGCTTCACCCGCACCTTGTTTTCCTCAAGGCTCCACAGGTTACCGCTTAAAGGTTTCGTATCGCAAATCCCCAGTATAGCTTTGAAAATACTCATCGCCTTCCTCCTTTCAGGCTTTTTCCCTTCATCCCCTTCTTCTTCCCGCCCTTAATACTATCGTATAATTCCTGAGCTTCTTCGGGGGTCGCGTTTTCGTGGATGATGGCGCGCAGCGCCTTGATCATGGCCACCGGAAACTCGTTCTGCCACACGTTCCTCCCCAGGTTCACCCCCACCGCCCCTTTCTGAATGCCATCGTGGACAAAGTCGAACACCTCGCGCTCTGTTTCTCCCTTAGGACCACCCGCGATGACCACCGGGACGGGACAGCCGCCGGTAACCTTCTCGAAATTTTCACACCAGTAGGTTTTTACCACACGTGCGCCGAGTTCGGCGGCGATGCGACTGCATAAAGCAAGGTAGCGGGCATCCCGTTTCTCCAGCTCTTTGCCCACAGCGGTAACCGCCATCACCGGGATGCCATATTTCTCGCCTTCATCAACGAGCTTGGCCAGGTTCAGTAGCGATTCACGCTCGTAGTTAGTACCGACAAAGATAGAGATGCCTACTGCAGACACATTTAGCCGGATTGCCTCCTCAATGGAGGTGGTGATCCCTTCATTGGCCAGGTCTTTCCCCACCATGCTGGCGCCCCCGGAAACCCTGAGAATGATCGGTTTAGCGTCATCCGGCTCTATCGATGAGCGCAACACACCCCGGGTGACAAAGACAGCGTCACAGTAGGGGAGAAGAGGCTTCAAAGTATCGCGGGGCTTCTCCAATTTCCTCGTCGGGCCCTGGAAATACCCGTGATCTATGGGCATAAACAGACACCGGCCATCCGATTGTATAAGTTGCGCCATACGGTTTTTCATACCCCAATCCATAGTGAGAATCCCCCTTTTTACATGATGTGTCCGTAGTTTAGTTATTGGATTGCGAATAGTCAAGCTACCTATACTATGGGACTTTTTCGCATTTTATTGAGAGACCACGGAAATAGTCTCAATCAACCCCCTAGTCCCCCTGTCTTGGGGGACTTTTTAAAGCTGGGGGACACCCCCAGACCCCCACGAGGAAGTATCCTGCGCCTCTTTTTCAGCAGTCTCCAAGTCGGTTCCCCCATAAAAAAGCGTGCTGTATTCTCCCACGAGCGCAGCCTCTCTTCCCAATTTAAGTCCAGCTACCTGAGACTATAGAGAATTGCTCCATCAGCGCTTGCTGCTTAATGAGCGATATCGGTACACTCGATACGCACACAGCACACACGTCAAAGGCGATCCGTAAATAGCCCGTTAGGGAGGCTAGCCGTCATATTACCCACATGGGGAGATATCCCTATGACAGGCAGTAAAAAGCGCACGGGAAATATCTCTCAGACACACATCTACTCAATCGTTACTGTTCAATCTTCTTTGGCAGTACTGCTTGCTTTCGCGGCAGTTTAACCACATAGGTATCTGCAATCTTGTCATGGATACCCTGCTTGCGGCCATCGAAAGCGACCCAGAGAAAGAGAAGGCCTAAAGTAATCCAGCATAGTATGTAGCCAAGAAATCGCAACAGCGCCTGTCCCCAATCCCATTTGAGGTTTGTTCCGTCTGCACGATCCATCCTTATCTTGAGAGCCATCATACCTGGTGTTTCACCCTTCCGCGCCCAGAAACAGATAAAGTAGGCAGCCGTAATGGCACACGTCGGAAAGTTCGTAAACCAGAATGGCCGCATCATTTCTCCCCCATCTGCTGCCCAGCCCCAGATCCAAAAGGGAAACGTGAACATCCAGAAGATGCCGCCTACAATCGCACCTATGATTGCGATGACTATCCAATCGATAATAAATGCTACAAGTCTTATCCAAAATCCAGCGTACTCTACTGCGATACCCTCTTTCTGTTCCTCCATTTCAAGCCTCCTGTTTGCTGTCTTTTTACCTTCTTAATCGCTTATCGCAATTCTACCATCTCGCTGTTAGCTCTACAACAGCGAGATGCGTTCCAGTGCCTCCTTAAGGTCTCCGGGCAGAGCTGAGTGTAACTCTATCTGTTCGCCACTAGAAGGAAGCCTGAAACCAAGGTAGCACGCGTGCACAAACTGCCGGTTCAAGATAGGCGACTTCCTGCCGTAGACCTCATCGCCAACTACTGGAAAGCCGATGGCGGAAAGGTGAACCCTTATCTGATGTGTGCGCCCCGTCTTAATGGTTACCTTGAGTAGCGTATAGTTATCCAAATTCTTTATAACCTGGTATTGCGTAAACGCTTCTCTACCCTCAGAGACCACTGCCATCCTCTTTCGGTGGCTCGGATCGCGGTCAATCGGAGCATCGATGATACCTCTATCTGGAGAGAGACATCCCTCAACCAGCACCATATATCGTTTTATTACTGACCGGGTCTTGATCTGATCTGACAGGTCTCTCTGTGCAGCATCGTTCTTGGCAACAATAATTAACCCTGAGGTATTCTTATCCAGGCGGTGTACAATCCCAGGTCGCACCGAACCGTTGATTTCGAGGTCGGGGCAGTGAGCCAGGACCGCATTTACCAGGGTATGGCTGGAATGGCCCGGTGCAGGGTGAACCGTCAGCCCCGCTGGTTTATCCACCACTAGAAGGTCATTATCTTCGTAGACAATGGTAAGAGGTATTTCTTCAGGAAGGGGGGTAGATGGAATCAGAGGCGGTATTACCACAACTACTCTATCGCCGACATTTAATTTAAGGCTCGCTTTCGTTACACAATTGTTAACCGTAATATGACCATTTCCTATCAGCCTCTGGATATAAGAACGGGACAACTCGGGGCACTCCTCGGCCACATACTTATCGAGCCGAACCCCAGACCTGTTAGCAATTAACTCCAAATTTCTAGTCATTCTTTCGTGGCACAACCCCCTCCCTCCTGGACTGAAATAGAAGGTAATAGATGATAATGATAATACCTACTACTACAGCCGAATCGGCGAGGTTAAACACCGGCCATGCACCAACGTCAATAAAGTCAACTACCGCCCCCAGGCGTACGCGGTCTATCAGATTGCCTACAGCACCTCCCAGGAGCATCCCTAAAGCGATCCTGATTGGAACCCTGTTAGCCTGAGGATAACGTGAGTAAATAAGGATTGCTACCACGCCAATGATGGCAGTGACAGTAATGAGAAAGGTCTGATTGGCAAATATACCGAAAACACCGCCGGTATTGGTAGTATAGGTGATTCGGAAAAACCCTTCTTCAGGTATCGATTGCCCCATGATCATATTAGCTTTAACTAAATATTTGCTTAATTGGTCAATCGCCACCACAATAAAAGCACTAAAGAAAAACGTAAGTTCTTTAATGTGCCTTTTCATGCGAATAACTCTCCTCGAAAAATCTCTGCAAGATAGGGGAAGCTCAGTCCAGCATCATCCTTAGCTGACGAATAGTGGATACCGCCTGTCCTCGCCAGTGATTGTTGGCGAAAACGAAGGTCTTCTCTGCTGTCTGATCCAATTTGCGTATCTTTGGTATCCATTCCTCGAGCTCCTCCGGAGAATAGGTGTAGTCGTATCTTTCATAGGCATGTTCATGCTGCCACCACTTTTCCTTATTGCGCCCGTGAAATCGGACATAGGCAATCTTGCCTGTAACCTCAGCTATAGACGGCAGAAGATTCGGTAAGGGGGGCTCATCGACACAGCAAAAGCCCAGTTCATAGCGGCTCAGCCATCCAAATACATCCTCTCTCAGCCATCCCGCATTGCGAAATTCGATGACAACGGGTAAATCCCCCATCCTCTCGCGAAATCCCTCTACATAGTCCCGGTTGCGGGCATTGAATTTAAAGCTATTGGGAAACTGGGCAAGCACGCAACCCATCTTTCCCCTTTCTATCAAAGGTCCTAGCATTTCCCGAAAAACTTTAAAAACCTCTATATTGTTTTCCCGCTCATGTGTCATCTGTTTGTTTGCCTTAACGGAAAAAAGGAAACCGTCACCTGTCTTACTCGCCATAGATTCCATTACCGCAGACTTGAGCAGAGTGTAGTAGGTAGCGTTTATCTCGCAGGTAATGAACTCGCGAGCATAGTAAAGGAGCCAGTCTTTTTTAGGCATGCCCGACGGATAAAACGGTCCCACCCAGTCGTTATAGCTGAAGCCAGAGGTGCCAAGGAATATCACGGCGTTAGTCTATCATACCCTCCACGGTAGAGCAAAGACTTTCATTGCAG
>JAVLBD010000093.1:0-5759 GCA_031581405.1 Dehalococcoidia bacterium | reverse complement strand
CAATAGGCGTGGCCGGGGTTAGCATAGGTGAAGAAATAATAGACGAATTAAAAAAAAGGAGGAAGCCATGGTTGAGAAGACGATAAGAAAGGGCAGCTCATTTTTCATGGAGGATATACCCGCTGCAGAGGTGTTTACCCCTGAGGATTTCAGTGAAGAGCACCTCATGATAATCAAAACCCTTGAAGATTTCGTGAAGAATGAGATTATACCCAATATTGATGCGATAGAGCATAAGGACTGGGAGCTTACCCGCAAGCTGATGCTGCAGGCGGGGGACCTGGGGTTTCTGGGGGTGGATATCGAGGAGGACTACGGCGGCACAGACATGGACCATATATCCTCCCTGCTTGTCGTCGAGCACTCGTCGCGGTCCGGCTCCTTTGGCTTGACCTTGAGTTGCCATACCGGGATAGGCTCAATGCCGCTGGTCTTCTTTGGCAACAAGGAACAGAAGGAGAAATACCTCCCTGGTTTGGCCAGTGGCGAAACGATAGGAGCCTACGCGCTTACGGAGCCGGGGGCAGGCACAGATGCCCTCTCGATACAGACTACTGCAGTTTTATCTCCTGATGGTAAATACTATAAACTTAATGGTGCCAAGCAGTATATAACTAACAGTGGCTTTGCCGACATTATTTTCACCTATGCCAAGGTTGATGGTGACAAGATGACCGCTTTCATATTAGAAAGGGGCTTCGAGGGGATATCCATCGGCGCGGAGGAGAAGAAGATGGGGCTTCGCGGTTCTTCCACGTGCAGCATTTTCCTTGATGGTGCCAAGGTTCCGGTGGAGAATGTTCTATTCGAAATAGGAAGAGGGCACATTGTGGCCTTCAATATTCTAAACCTCGGCAGATTCAAGTTGGGCGCGGGAGCTGTCGGTGTAGCCAAGCTCGCCATGGAGAGCAGTGTGGGATATTCGAAGGAAAGGCAACAGTTTGGCAAGCCAATATGCCAGTTTGGGCTGATAAAACACAAGATTGCCGAGATGGCGACAAGGCTCTATATGGCCGAGAGCATGGCATATCGGACCGGTGGGCTCATTGACACGATTTTTTCTACTGTGGACCGCAAGGCTGAGGATGTCGGCCGGCAGAATGCAAACAGCATATTCGAGTATGTGGTTGAATGCTCTATCAATAAGGTCTACTGCTCGGAGATGCTGGCCTATGTTTCCGATGAGGCTGTGCAGATATACGGGGGCTACGGGTATTGTGAGGAATACCCTGTGGAAAGGATCTACAGGGACAACCGGATATTCAGGATATTTGAAGGGACCAACGAGATAAATAGGCTGCTCATCATTGGACAGATGGTGAGGAAGGCATTGAAGAACGAGATACCCCTTCTACCCGAGGCAGAGAAGGTAAAAGACGAGATTGCAGCAATGGAGCCTCTCTCTCCTCGTACAGACGATGGCCTTTTGGGATACGAGCACAGGATCGTGGGGAGGGCAAAGAAGATATTCCTGTTCCTGTGCGGGAGCGCGGCACAGAAGTACGGATTGGCCTTAGAAGAGGAACAGGAGATTATTAGCCTGCTATCAGATATTTCCCAGGAGGTCTATGCCATGGAGAGCGGTCTCCTGAGAGCGTTAAAGTCCATCGATGCTGTCGGGGAGCAGCAGTCTCAACTGAAGATAGACATGGTTCAGCTCTACGTAAGCGATGCGATGACCAGGGTAGCGAGCTATGCCCAGAAGATAATCGCTGCGATGGAGGCGGGGGAAACGCTTGACAGTCAACTAGCGGTATTGAGGAAGATCGCGCAATTCACTCCTGTAAACGGTGTGCAGTTGAGGAGGGGTATTGCCGACCGGATCATAGAGGTGGGAAAATACATCAGTTAGCAACATCGCGATAATGGTTCAGCACCAAGGATCATATCGCTGGCTATGAAGAGACCCACGGTAATCGGGTGCTTCCATGAAGCAGAGACCGAATCAATCGGTGAAATGCTGTCAAACAGCTTTGGTTAGAACGCCGCACAAGTCCAGGAATCCAGGTAATAGTTGGGGACCTGACTTCACTATATTCGTAGAGTATGTAAGGGGAGGTTAATCTATGGAAAAGATCTGGTTAAAGAGCTATGATCCCGGCGTGGCCCATTCTATGAACTACCCAAACCATACCTTGCAGCAACTGCTGGATGAATCGGTTGAGCGCTATCCCGACAATACCGCCATTATCTTTCCCGGGGCGTTTAACGATGAATCTATGATGAGCTACAAGGAGCTGGATAGAGCGTCCAATAAGCTCGCCAACGCTCTTGTGGATATGGGGATCAAGAAGGGTGACAGGGTAGCCTTGCTTATGCCTAACTGCCCACAATTTGTCATCAGCTATTACGCTGTACTCAGGGCAGGAGGCATAGTAGTGGCCACCAATCCGCTGTACTCGGCACGGGAGATGGAGTTTCAGTTTAACGACTGCGGTGCCGAGACGGTTATTGTACTCAGCCTCTTCTACAAGACAGTTATGGGCATAAAGGATCGCACCAGCCTGAAGAATGTGGTGGTGACCAATATTAAAGAGTACCTGCCTGAGCAGAGCAGGAAGGCGTTCGTCGCTTTTGTGGAACGCCAGGAGGGGCATTATGTAAGAGTCCCCAAGGTAAAAAATATCTATAAGTTTCAGGATCTGTTACGTCGCTTCAGTTCCAAACCCCCCGCGGTGGAGAACAGCCCCGACGATGTGGCCATGTTCCAGTATACGGGGGGAACGACCGGTCTCAGCAAGGCTGCTGTTGCCACACATCGAAATGTCGTCGCTAATGTCTATATGATGAGAGCCTGGTCAATGCCAATAGGCCTGAACCAGGGCGAGGAGGTAATGATGGGGGTGATGCCTCTCTTTCACATATATGGCATGGTTACAGTGCTACATTTCTCCGTGCTTACCGGCTCCGCAATGGTGTTGCTGCCCCGTTTTGAAATCGATAAGGTGTTGAATGCCATAAACCGCTATAAACCTGCTTTCTTCCCCGGCGTACCGACAATGTACGTTGCCATCAACAACTTCCCTGATGTGAAAAAATATGATTTACATTCCGTGAAGGCATGCGTCAGCGGTGCAGCACCGCTACCGGTGGAGGTGCAACAGGAGTTCGAGGGGCTCACCGGGGGGAAGCTGGTGGAGGGCTTTGGTCTCAGCGAAGCGCCTGTTGTTGTAACAGCTAATCCCTTGATCGGATTGCGTAAGATAGGAAGTATCGGGGTTCCTATACCCGATGTGGAAGCTAGAATAATGGATGCGGAGATCGGCGATAAAGAGATGCCTATGGGCGAAGTCGGCGAGCTGGTAATCAGCGGCCCACAGGTAATGAAGGGATACTGGAACCGGCCAGAGGAGACGGAGATGGTGTTGCACAATGGCTGGCTCTATACCGGTGATCTGGCCAGAATGGACGAGGATGGTTTCTTTTTTATCGTGGATCGTAAGAAAGATATGATTATTGCTGGCGGTTTCAATATCTATCCACGAGATGTCGAGGAAGTACTGTATGAGCATCCCAAGATAAAGGAAGCGGTCTGTTACGGTGTCCCCGATCCCTACCGCGGGCAGACGGTGAAAGTGGCTATAGTGCTCAAGGAGGGGGAGAGTGTCACGGAGGAGGAGATCATTGAGTTCTGCCGCGCTCGTTTGGCTCGCTATAAGATACCTAAGCTGATAGAGTTCAGGGATTCTCTGCCCAAGTCCCTCATTGGCAAAGTGCTGCGCCGGGTACTGATGGAGGAGGAAGAAAAGAAGTCCAAAGCTGGAGCAGCGAAGAAAGGGCAGGCCAAGAAATAGATTAGCTGTTCTCGTCCTTGACGTAGCCCTCTAGTCTTTGTATAAGGCGGTACGAACCAGGCTCTCAAACACCCCATAGCGGAGATTGCTGCAAAAACACGACCTCAGGCTCATTGGAAAGCTTATCTTAGCCCACGGGTGCAGCCATCACATCATCATTATGATAGCGATTTTAGCATCCTAATGGGGGAATTTGATCAGGCCTTTGCTTCGTGCAACAGGATCACCGTACACGGAATAGGCTACATAATCGCAGCTCTTTCTTGCATACTGAGAAGCAAAATCATTTCCGAGGATAAAATAGTCCAAAGTACATATCGCGTGGTGAAGTAGCATTTTTCATTAGTACTTATGTGCTAAACCCGCATTCTAGAGGACGAGCAATGACAGGCAATCATACAGTTGAAGATAAAAAACCGGAATTATGCCTATTGTTCGGTGCAACTGGCTTGTTGGGCAGCTCACTTCTGGAACAGCTCCTGGCTCGTGGTAAGAGGGTTCGCGTATTTGTTCGACAACGTATTTCTGACAATCGAGTTGAGCAATTCCTCGGTGACATCCGTAATGAGGAATATGTGCGTAGAGCGGTTAATGGTGTCGATGTCGTTTTTCAGGCCGTATCGATAATCGATTGGAATCCCAGAAAACCGGATTTGATATACGATGTTAATGTCAAAGGCAATCATCACGTTATTCAAGCCTGCATTGACTTTGGGGTAAAGAAACTAATCTATACTAGCTCCATCGATGTAGTCTTCGACGGAAATAGCCTTCACAATGCTGACGAGATGACACCATACCCCATGAAACACCTCGATTCCTACTCCGACTCGAAAACAATTGCTGAGAAGGAAGTCATTGCTGCAAATGGACATCCGAACGGAAAAGAGGGGCTTCTCACATGTTCATTGCGTGCGGCGGGGATTTATGGTCCCGGTGACAGGATTCGACTTCCAACTATAATTGAGGCGGCTCGCAAGGGGAATCCTCCGCGTCTGGGCGATGGAACTGCCATTTTTAGCCATGTTTATGTCGAAAATGTTGCTCATGCACATATCTTAGCTGCGGAAAAGCTTGAAAAAGGTTCACCGCTAGAGGGGCAGTGTTATTTCATTACCGATCATGATGCCACCAACTTCTTTGACTTTGTGTATGATGATATTTGCAGGAAACTGGGTTACGAGATGTCCGGGAGAAGGATCCCATATTGGCTGGCTAAAATGGTTGCAGCGGTCTCCGAATGGTGGGTTAAGGTGAAGCGATGTGACAAGGCACCTTTGATAACAAACTATACCGTGGCTGCGACTTGTCGTGACTTCTCTTTCACCCATGCCAAGGCAAGCCGAAATTTCGGCTATGAACCGATCGTTACGCGGGAAGAGGCAATAAGGAGAACGGTGGATGATCTGAGGGCTCGTGGGTTGGCAAAACAGGAAGGGTAGTAGATTTGTGATGAGCTTAATTCTATGGCAAAAGGGGTATTATGGTAAAATATCTGTTTATAATTCGAAGTCCGGAATCGCTTGACCGCGACGCATTTAAGTCTCGAATATTACATGATATAGTGCCTCAATTACTCCAGCTTAATCCTGAAAAGCTTAAGGTCGGTATTACCGAATTTGCACCACCAAGATTCACCATCCTCCCCTTAAAAGCAACTGGCCTTGCATTGGTATCGGTATGGGGTGACTTTGCAGACGCTAGTGGGGATTGGCGGCCGGAGATTGCTAGCATGGGCGGGAGCGTAGCGGGCTATCAGGTCACCGAGTCCATACCAGTTGCTTACGACAAGATGTGGGATGACGGTAATGCCTCACCGGGGGCCGTGCTCTTGACACTCATGAAGAAAAACGCAAAATTAAGCTATGAGCAATTCATGAATGAGTGGTTTGGCCATCATACCCCTATGGCGATACGGATTCACCCCCTGTGGAACTATATACGCAATGTAGTGGAGTCAACTAT
>JAVLBD010000092.1:0-5782 GCA_031581405.1 Dehalococcoidia bacterium | reverse complement strand
CTCTGCGTGTTGAAAAGCTGCCGTACAATGGATTTTATTGACGGAGAATTATGAGTGACGAAAGCGTTCGGGTGCGCTACGCTCCCAGCCCAACAGGATATCCGCATATTGGCAACATCAGGACCGCTCTGTTCAACTGGTTATTCGCCAGGCATACAGGCGGCAAATTCATTGTTCGTATCGAGGACACCGATCAGTCGCGAAAAGTTGATGGCGCGCTGGAATCCATTCTGGAAAGCCTGCGGTGGCTTAGAGTCGATTGGGATGAGGGTCCGGAGGTGGGAGGTGACTACGGGCCATATTTCCAATCGGAACGCCGGCACCTCTATCAAAAGTATGCGCAACAATTACTGGAGGGCGGCCACGCCTACAAATGCTTTTGCTCCGCAGAGCGGCTTGACCGCATGCGCTCTGAAATGACTGAGCGGAAGGAATCCATGCGCAGCTATGACCGCTACTGCCGCGAACTGAGTGGAAGTGAACGTATAGAGCTTGAAGCCGGGGGAACCTCGCCGGTGATACGATTCAAGGTGCCTCTTGCTGGCCAAACATCGTTTCGCGACCTTATCCGAGGCGACATTACCTTTGACAACAATGAGCTTGACGACCTGGTGTTGCTGAAATCAGACGGCTACCCTACTTATCACCTGGCCAACATCGTCGATGACCGTTTTATGAAGATTACTCACGTTATGAGGGCAGATGAGTGGCTTTCGTCTACACCGAGGCATGTCCTACTCTACAGGGCGTTTGACTGGGAACCACCCCTGTTTGCTCATTTACCGATGATTTTGGGCCCGGACAAGTCGAAACTGAGCAAGCGGCACGGCGCTGCCTCTCTTATAGAATACAGAGAAAGGGGATACCTGCCAGAGGCAATGACGAATTTCCTTGCGCTTCTTGGTTGGGCGCTGGACGATAAGACCGAGATCTTCAGTAAAGAAGAGCTGATTCGGCATTTCTCTATCGAGCGTATTAGCAAGACGGCTGCTATCTTCAACAAAGATAAACTAGATTGGATGAATGGGGTCTACATCCGCAACGTCGTCATTGAAAATTCTGCGGCTAAGGTAGATTCTGAGGCCCATGTGCCCGTTATAACAACCGACATAATACGGCAGCTAATAGAGTTACTGGACAAACATTTGCCCCACGAAGTGAATCGACCGATCTCGCGTGAATATGTGGAGCAAATATGGCCGCTAATCCGGGAACGGATAACTACCCTTCGGGAAGCGGCCGATAACTTTAACTTCTTCTTTATGGACGAACTCGTCTATGAAACTGACTTACTTCTGGACAAGAAGTTGACGACGGATACTGTGATGATAGCCCTTGAAGCTGCCCTTCAGAGTCTAACCGACCTTGCTGCCGATTGGGATAGCATAGGTAGGGATGTAGAGAAGCTAGCTGAAGATGCCCAGTTGATCGAGGACGTGCTTCGTCCCCTCGCCGCTGGGCTGGGACTTAAGACCGGTGAGCTTTTTAAGCTGCTTAGGGTGGCTGTTACCGGGCGCACTGCGGCACCGCCCCTTTTTCAGACAATGGCAGTTCTGGGCCGGGTGCGGTGTGTGAAACGGATCAAGGCAGCGCTGGGAAAACTCGAGCTAGCTTAATATCGAGAATATGCTAAATTAATCTACAATGAAGAGAGATCGTATGTATTGTATACTTTGTCTTTATTTCACCGAGCAGGAAGAGTGCCGTATACATGGCCAAATAAACCCTGAGCAGCATGACAAAGGGTGTGACCAATTTATCGAGCGCAGCTTCAGGATAGTAGGTAGCAGTGGCTGCTGTGGTCTTTCCGGCTTACCCTTCGCCGATATTCCTGAGAGAAGTGAGACTGATGACTAGCCTTTGCTATAGCAGGCATCTTACGATATAATGTTTAATCACTGGGGAATTGTCTAGTGGTAGGACGGCTGACTCTGGATCAGCAAGCCCAGGTTCGAATCCTGGTTCCCCAGCCAGCATAGAGACGTTAGGTAATTAATGGAGGTGATATCATGAGCACTGGAAGGATAATACTTCTAATATTCGGACTCCTTATCCTCTTGGCATCACTACCTTTACTTATTGGCGGCGGGTCAATACTAGGGATAAACGCTTTTCTACCGGATGATGATGGGTTTTTCACTAGCGGGGACCATAGGCTTGATAGAGATTCCTATGCCATGGTTACCGAGTCAGCCGACATTGATTTTGACGAGGAATGGCATGGGGGTTGGGGATGGTATCGGGATTGGGATTCGGGCGACTTCGTCACTATTAAAATAGAAGGTAAGAATAACGATTCCTCTAAAGGTATCTTTATAGGAATAGCTGAGGAGTCGGATTGGGAAGCATACCTTAACGATGTAGAGTATGATGAGATCACTGATATTAGCTTTGATCCTTTTAGGGTGGATTATATTAACCACCCGGGCAATTCGTCACCCGCGGCTCCCACATCCCAAACTTTCTGGACAGAGTCAACGTATGGTACTGGACTCCAGGTACTGGAGTGGGAACTGGAAACGGGCACATATTCGGTAATACTGATGAACGAAGACGGGTCTCGCGGCGTGGATGCAGATGTAGCTGTTGGCGCGAGGGTTCCCTGGCTATTCGGGCTCGGTGTGGGACTGGTAGTTGGTGGGGTGGCAGCGCTCATTATAGGGATACTTATGGTTATTTTTTCGATACGTGGACGTAAAAAATCGCAGCTATCAGAACCAACGCAGCCAATGCACGTCATTAAAGAAGTTTGAACCAACTGAAGATACTTGGGGCTCTTCTCATTAGGGTGTCGTGTCGGTATATAACGGGTTAGTACCTCATCAGTTTATGGTCAGGCATGCATCAATCAAAGCTATGCATATAAAAGAGACTACTGAAAGGGACATAATCAACCCTCTATCCGCTCAATCTTGGGGGACTTTTAAAGCTGGGGGACACCCCCAGCATCCCGGGAGGAAGTATCCTAGACCTCTTTTTCAGTAGTCCTATGAAAGTGGTAGATTCATTATAAATAGGCTATACGATCTTATTTAATAAGTTGGATACATTTTCAAAGGAGGAAGTATGAGCCGTAGGGCACCAAAATTGGGGAGGGGTGTGGCATTGGTGGGAGCGGGCATGTCGAATTTCGGCGCTTTTGCTGACAAGACTAGCCGCGATTTGTTTGTCGATGCGTTTAATGCAATGACCAAATCGATGGACAAAGCGATTAATACAGAAGATATAGATGCACTATATGTGGGAAATTACTCCAGTGACCTCTTCGAAGGGCAGGGACACATTGCTCCCATAATGGCTGATTGGGTGGGACTGGTTCCCAAACCAGCTACCCGCGTGGAGGACGCCTGCGCAAGCGGCGGTGTTGCTATAAGGGAAGGAGTCATCGCAATTGCCTCGGGGATATACGACATTGTACTGGTCGGCGGGACTGAAAAAATGTCAAACCTTCCTACAGAACAGGTGACAGATACACTGGCATCTGCCAGTGACGCAACCTATGAGGGTTCATGTGGTTTTACGTTTCCCGGGCTTTATGCCGCAATGGCCACAGCCTATATGGATAAGTATGGTGCTGGCGTGGAGCACTTCATGAAGGTGGGTATCAAGAATCACAACAACGGGGCGCTAAATCCAAAAGCTCAGTTTAATAAAACGATCAAAGACCTGATGAATTCAAGGATTGAAAAGGCTAAGCAAAAAGGGGAGCAGATACCCGAGTGGCATGACGAGATTGATTTTCTCCGAGATCCTAAGGCGAACCCGGTAGTCGCCTGGCCAATGAGACTATTCGACTGCTCACCTATTACTGATGGGGCTGCCTGTATCCTACTCGTCGCGGAGGACCTGGCTAAGAACTTCTCTGAAGACCCGATATATGTTGTCGGTACCGGCCAGGGTAGCGACCATGCTCTACATGAAAGGGATGACCTGACTTCCATAATGTCGGCAAGAACCGCAGCCCAAGAGGCTTATAAGATGGCAGGAGTGGAACCCGAAGATATTCAGCTTGCCGAGGTACATGATTGCTTTACTATTGCTGAACTGGTGGCGATTGAAGATCTTGGATTCTTCAAACATGGTGAGGCATTCAAGGCAACTGAACAAGGCCTTACGGCTCGAGATGGATCAAAACCTATAAATACTTCCGGGGGTCTTAAATCCAAGGGTCACCCAGTTGGAGCTTCGGGAGTAGGGCAAGTGGTAGAGATTTGGCATCAGATGAGAGGCGAGGCGGGCCCCAGACAGGTTCCAGGACAGGACATTCGATTAACGTTGACTCATAACGTTGGCGCTACCGGCGGCACCAGTGTAGTTCATATTTTTCAGAGGAGGTAACTCATGACTGAGGAAAGAGAAGTAAACAGCGCTTCTTTCTACCAGTTTCTTACTGAGAAGAAACTAATGGCCTCGAGGTGCAAAAAATGCCAGGCATTATATCTACCTCCTCATCCAATATGTATAAAATGCCATGGGAACGAGATGGAGTGGGTAGAAATGAAGGGAAAAGGAAAGCTTGCCACCTTCACCGCTATTGCTGTGGGCCAGAGTCGTACAATAGAGGAAGGATATAGTAGAGATAACCCCTACCTTGTCGGAATCGTAGAACTGGATGAAGGGCCGAAGGTAAGCGGTCGAATTCTGGGAATCGACGCCAAGAAACCGGAGCATATAAAAGTGGGAACACCCCTCACTATAGAATTCACCGAGCAGGGGGAAGGTAGGAACTGCTTCGTAGCCTTCAAAGCTCACTAGGTATTTATTCGGATATTCGGAGTTTCAGGAAATAACCCTGCGTTATTTTCAGGATTCTAGGAGCCTGTTGTTCAAACCAGGATTTAAATCGGTAAGCTCTCATTGATCTCCCCGCAGAATTAACGTAGTTTCCAGTAGTGAATTCCTCCAGTCTCAATCTTACGAAGTATCAAGCTGCGAAATGATCTTTTAATGATGCGCCTTGTATAAGGAACTAACAGCACAAAACCTGTAATATCTGTAATTATTCCAGGTGTAAGAAGCAATAAACCACCGGCAAGAATTAAGGCTCCATCAAAAAGCTCATTGGCAGGTATGATTCCACTCTCTATATTGCTGCGAATTTTCGAAAGTGTTGACAAGCCTTGATATCTTGCCAGAATAGCACCGAGTACACCAGTTACCACTACGATGAGCATGGTGTACAGGGCGCCTATAATGGTCCCCAAGTAAAAAAGAATTGCCAGCTCGATGAGCGGTACAATTGTAAATAACAGGATAAGCCTAAAAAGCATCGTACTGCGGTTACTCCCTATCGCTCCGTTTGATCATCGGTTTTTCACGACGTTTCATTTAGTCACCGTAGGTAAGAGTGGCTGAAGTTACGTCTTTTGTCAAGAGGCATAGTCACGGTTAGACCAAACGTATAAGCTGTGGCATAAAGTGGGTACTGTAAAGGTCGGAGTTTATTTATATAAAGTAAGAGATTCGTGTTTGCAAAAGCACGTTATTTAGACTAGAATAGGGACGAATGAGGCAGTATGTTCCGTGTTGCGGGGCTTTTCACTGTGTCAGCGATTGGATAATCATTACAATCCGTGAATATAGTACCTCGTACAAAGTTATGCCCACTATAAAAATAGTATAAGGAGGTTTTAGATGGCAGACTTGGTAGACTACAGCGGCCCGTATAAACCAGATTTGAAACTTGAGGATTTCTCTAAGGCAGCGCTCATTAGGTTATATGAAGCTGCATGCAAGGACTATCTGGGAATCGATGGAATCTGGCTGGCCGAAATTAGGCAGA
>JAVLBD010000091.1:0-5858 GCA_031581405.1 Dehalococcoidia bacterium | reverse complement strand
GGGACTTTATAAAGCTGGGGGACACCCCCAGTCCCCCGGCAGGAAGTATCCCGCACCTCTCTATCAACGGTCCCACTATAATATAATACGAAAGTGTAGCCAAACCGGCAGCATTATCAAGCGATTGAGCGCCATACGTGCTGAGTATCTATTCTCCCTATGGTGGAGCAGAGGCAGAGAAAAAAGGTTTTCAGGTAAGCTCACTATCTTCGATAAGAGGATAGTATTATACCAGAACCTGAGTTGACACATGGCCTATAATATCACCTGAGGCCAAGCGAGAGGCTACAAATGCAAAGAATAAAAGAACTGGACGGCATTTTCTGCGGTGGCGGATCATTAGGGATAGCCTACGCTGGCGCTCTCAGGGCAGTTCGAGACAACGGCTTCTGGTTCAGACGTGTCGCAGGGACATCGGCAGGCGCTATGGTCGCAGCGCTCATAGCTGCAGGTTACGACGCTGCTGAGATTGATTGGCTTACTACTCCATCAGATTCAACTATCGAGAGACCAGACTCACTGCCATCCTCGGTAACAGAGCCTGTCGACCTCTCCAGTTTCCTCGACTACCCCGAATCATCGAGCGATATAAATCCTACGATCATGCGAAATACGTTTCTGTGGAAAGCCATTAAGCTCAATGCCGTGGACGAGATACTGAACAGGAAATTAACAGCGCTTCCGACTCGTGACAAGCTATTAGATGACCTCAGCGACAAAATCACAGCAATATCAATCGGAGGATTGGGTCATTTTCAAGACCGCATCAAGGCTGTACTAAAAACCGCATTGCACTTTTATCCGGATGATACGCCTACAATTGGAAGCTTCGTGCTCATTAAACTGGAGCATCTTCGTGAAGATATAGCCGATGTTGCCTGGAAGGCATTCACTGATACGGTCAGAGATTACCGTCTCTTTGTGAACTGGACCTTCGAAGGCGGTTTTTTTAAAGGCCATGTTCTCTATGAAACGATAAAATCACTCCTGGAAGCAAAAGTTTGGGAATCCAGAGGTCTACCCATCCGCCCGGTTCTGTTCAACGATCTGCCTCTTGAGCTTGGTGTCATTTCGGTGAATACCGCTCATACAGAGCATGCAGAGCAGATGCAGGTGATGACTAAGCTTACGGCTGGCGATATGGAAGTAGCGGTGGCAGTACAAGCCTCGATGAGCGTCCCCTTATTCTTTGAGCCCCGGAAGTACAGCAAGGGAGGTGATACATGTGAGCTAATGGACGGAGGAATAGTAAGTAACTTCCCCTTCTGGCTGTTCACCGGAGGACATGAGGGCTACTTTCAGCCCAGCGCAGACGACAATGCAAGACCCAAGATAGGTTTCATATTAGATCAAGACCTGGATGCACCATCTTACTGGGGATGTCCCGAACCGAAGTGGCACATGCCAGGCTCCACAGAAGGACTATCACCAAACCACTTAGAAGCGCTTGCTGAAAATCCAGAATTTGCCTTCCTCAAATGGAGGGGTCGCATAGGCGAGTTCCGCGGTATAGAACGTGTGCTTAAAGTTGTCGAGGTCTGGCTTAGCGCTGAGATGATGTTGACAAACACATGGAGATCGAGCATTAAGGCAACCTATCCCTATTACGAGGTTCAAATCCCGCTTATGGGCTATCACATGTTTGATTTCAACGTAAATAAAGACATGAAAACGTGGCGAGGAATGGTTGACCGTGGCTATCAGGCGACAGTTGCAGCACTAAGAGATACCGGACTTATTGCGGGCCAACCTAGAAAAAAGAATCCCTATCGCTTTTAGAATTAACTGGAAGCGAATGCTGAAATAGTCTTTATCAACCCCCTATATCCCCCAGTCTTGGAGGACTTTTTTTAATCTGGGGGGTACCCCCAGACCCCAGGCAGGAAGTACCCTGCACCTCTTCTTCAATGTGCCCTAAAAAAGCCAACGGTAAGTGTAAAAGCATAGTATTCCTTTGGGCATTATAAACACTAGCCAGATTTAGGCGAGTAGACTAAAAAGACGTGATGCCTTCGAATAATCGATCCTAGGAAAATAATTTCTATAACCGAACTCCCTGGGAGAGCGGTCACCGACAAAATTAGCCTGATAGCCTTTTAAAAGAACGTCTCCTAACGAGCCACACAATAGCGATAGAAATCAGTATCCATCCACCGATTATAGCTATCTTCTGTACCCGTGTCGTATTGACCGCCACAGTGCTTAAAGTAACCGCAGGCCATAGCCCTGCTCTTACAACTGGTTTTAAACTGGGATTGTCATCAATGAACTGTGCCAAGGGCGGGCTGAGACTATAGTAGATAGATACCAAGCCCCGGCCTGTTGGATTTGTCATCATGTAGCTATCGCGGAACTGGCGCAGAACACTAACATGGCCATCCATATAAGATCCGTAGGCAGCCGTTGCAATGAAACACCAGCCATCATCGCCACCATCGATCGGAGATTCAATAACTTCAACCGACGTGCAATGCTCCAGGCTTATCCGCTCGAACATGTCTTTACCGGCGCATGTACCCCGGACAACAACGTAATCCCCTTTCTTAAGCGGTACGAGCTGAGATTCATATGCCTTATCAAAGTAACACCAAACATCGGTAATGATTCCGCAATCCATGGTAAGGTAGGCTCTGTCACTGAGTGGTTCTCTATCTATGTCCTGTATTTTCGCTGACAAGTCCAGAATCTTACCTTTGTACTCATGGTCTGCAGCTAGTTCATTGTCGTTATAATCGCCGCATAGCTTGCTGGGTGTTACGCAAATGACCCCTGCCTCACACGTTGGAGTTGGGGGCGGTGTTACGTTCACTGTTGGTGTAGGCGTAGAGGCTGTTTCGTTATCAACCACATACATTACACCGATGACCGCACCGGCAACAACCCCAACAAATATCAAGGTGAAAACCAGTATAATCGCGATTTTTTTCATAAATCATTACCTCATTAACGAGAATACTGAAATGGTCTTGGTCAACCCCCGATATCCCAATCTTGGGTGACTTTTTAAATCTGGGGTATATACTTTCAGACCCCCGGCAGGAAGTATCCTGCGCCTCTTTCTCAGCAGTCTCTTACCGTATGCTTTTTTAAGCTGCACTTAAAAAACGCCTTTGATGATAAATAATTGCCCCCACATGAAAGAATAATTCTCTAGATCGTAACCATATCATATTTCAAGGTGCCAACGCCAAGTTTCTCTGCCGTTATAAGCTGTACCAGGCTATCCGTTTGATGCATCTTTCCCAGTAAATCGGGAGGTGTTACGGATATGGAACCGGGGATGATTGGAGCCCGGTCAACTAGATCGAGGGATGCCTTATCAGCAGCAACCGGGTCAAGCGAAAACACAATGCCGACATCTTGGACAACAGGCTGTCCCGAGGGGGCGGCACAATCGCAATGAGGGACGACATCTTGAACGAAGTTTATAAAACCAATCCTCCCTTTGTATTCAGACAATATGGCACTGGCCACATGAGCCAGATAAACCTGTAGCTTTTCCTTTGATCCCGCAGGCCAGACCCAACAGTGTGAAGGGCACTTAAAGAGGCATGTACCACAGGAGATACATTCGCTTACCTCTCTCTCAACTGTTTCATTCACCAGTTTTATAGCATCTGTGGGGCATGATTCGATACACTTGCCACAGCCATCACAGTCGCTACTATTGAATTGTGGCATGTTTACAAAATGCTGGGCTCTCTTGGTCTCGCTCGATACACAACCCATCCCCACATTTTTTAAGGCACCGCCAAAACCTGTGAGATCATGACCTTTGATATGGGATGCGACCACTATACAAGGTGACTCCAGCAGCAAGGAAGGAACCTTTGCCCGCTCAAGTTCACAGCCATTGATCCGATTACTAATCGTTATTATCTCTTGCTTATCCTCGTCATCCGTTATTACTATACGGGCTCCCACGGTAGCCTCCGCAAAGCCGTTCTTGATAGCCGTATTCAGATATTTTTGCTTCGTATCCCTTTCACCCGGATAAGAGGCCACAGTCTCGAAAAGGAAAGGTCTGCCGCCTCTATCCCGTACAATATCGACTATCTTCCGCACGAAAACAGGCCGGACGTATCTAATGTTGCCCAGCTCCCCCATATGTAACTTAATTGCAACGGAACCCCCGCTGGGTATCATCGCTGCAAACCCCGACTTATCGAGAAGTGCGTGGACACCACCCAGAGGATTCCTCCCTTTAGAATAGTCGAAAAACAACACCTGTGACATAGATCCGCTCAATTAATAAAATGTGTGTCAAACGATTGGCTAAAAAGCCACCGTCTATTATAGCAACACTGGTCAAGGCTTGTCTCCAAAAGCACGGAATAAATCAAATTATAGCTATTAGAGACTGCTGAAATAGTCTCACTCAACCCCCTAGTCCCCCAATCTTGGGGGAATTTTAAAACTGGGGCATACCCCCAAACCCCCGGCAGGAAGTATCCTGCACCTCTTTTTCAGCGGTCTCTAAATAGTGGAATCAGCTGAGCTTTGTTCGTAACAGGCGCTTTTCTGGCCTCCTGACAACACTTTTTCCGAAATCATTTATTGCAGGCTATCCAAGGCTTTAGCAACGTTTAGTCAGCCTGGGGCAGTCATTGTAATTTACCACCTGGATAGGTAACATATAACACGTGTAGATAAACAAGTATAGAGATTATCCCACAAACGATAATGAATCCAGGAAGGAGCTGATATATTAAATGGCACTAGCACTTGATGGCATAAAGATAATGAACATGTGCTGGATTGGCCCCGGTGCTTTCTGCACTGAGATGCTCAGTGACCTCGGCGCTGATGTAATTAGAATCTCAGATGTCGATCCAGGGAAACATAGCGCACTCCCTATGATGGTGTTTGAGGCCTATCCCGGTCTACGTAATTGTCGGACATTAGGCGTCAATCTAAAAACAGAAGAGGGTAGAGAGGTCTTTAGAGACCTGGCGAAGAGTGCCGATGTAATGATGGAAGGATTTCGCCCCGGGGTAAGTAAGCGCCTGGGTATTGACTACGGGACCATTAAAGAGATTAACCCGCGAATCGTGTACGCGTCCTTATCTGGCTATGGGCAGGATGGGCCTTACCGTGATATAGTCGGACATGAATTAAACTATATGGCGATCAGTGGTCTTTTAGACTTGACCGGGCCGAAGGGTGGGACACCTGCTATACCGGGTGCAGTTGTCGCTGATTGGTCCGGAGGATTGTCCGCTGGAGTCGGCATTCTGGCAGCGTTGGTCGCGCGGGATCGGACGGGAAAAGGCCAGTTCCTGGATGTTTCTATTACAGACGCCATAACGGAAGTGACATCCATGCAGACAAACCCCTATTTATACAAGCGTGGAATAGTCCCAAAGCGAGGCGAGACTATCTGGAACGGGATGTATCCCTGGTACAATGTCTATGAAACAAAGGATAAGAAGCATATCACCATTGCTACACTTGAGCCAAAGTTTTTCGCTAACCTGTGCCGGCTTCTTAGCTGTGAGGAATTCGTCCCACATCAGTTCGACGAGGGCGAGAAGCGGGATGAGATGTTCAGATTCTTTGGTGATAAATTCAAGACGAAAACGCGGGATGAGTGGGTAGAGCTGCTGATGTATGCAGATACATGTTTTGCACCGGTATTGGGTATTGATGAGGTGGAATTCGACCCCCAATTGATTGCGCGGCAGATGATCCTAGAGTCGGATCACCCCACCGCAGGCCGTCTAAAGCAGATTGGCTCGATGCATAAGCTCTCTGATTCTCCAGTAAAGGTGAGGAACTGGGTTACCGGTTTTGGACAACATACCGAGGAAATTCTCCGTGAGATAGGCTATACCGATAACCGCATCAGTGAACTGCGA
>JAVLBD010000090.1:0-5955 GCA_031581405.1 Dehalococcoidia bacterium | reverse complement strand
CCCCCAGCACCTATAGCCAGGGGCGCTCCAATAGCATCGGTAAGAGCACCCAGTGGTAATGTCCCCAAAGGCATCATGGCAAAGGTCATCACATATATGCTCATCACCCTTCCCAATAACTCATGCGGCACGTTGCTCTGGATCAGGGTATTGTTTAGTGCCAGATAGCCAGTACCGAGCAGGCCGACTGCAATAAGCAGCACCAGGGAGACGGGATAGGAACCGGAAAATCCAAACATGGCTACCGTGGAGCCGAACCCGATAGCGAGTACGATAAGTAGCGGACCCTTCTTCCTATAATCGCCCAGGGAGGCGATGATAAGAGAGCCGATAAGTGCCCCCAGACCTGCCATACCCAGAAGTAATCCCAAACCAACCTCGCCAACATCGAAAACATCAACGGCAAATACGGGCATAAGGTTCATATACGGCAGGCCGAAGGCCATAGAAACAAAGGCCATTGCCAGCAGCGTGCGAATGATGGTACTACGGTAAATGTAGCGTAAACCCTCGATCAAATCGACCCGTATCGAGGTGACCGCACGATCGCGAAAATTGCTTACCGCCGGAAGCATGAATAGCAATGCCGCCGATACAAAAAAGCAAAACACGGCAATATAATAGACGCCAGCAACCCCGATGACTCCCAGCAGCAATCCCCCTATAGCGAAACCAAAAAACCGTGATAGATTCATCCCTGTCGAATTGAGTGCTATTGCATTCTGGATCTCCCTTTTGTTTACTAGCTCCGGGATAATCGCCAATCGTGCCGGGACGTGAAAGGCAAAGATAATACCGGTAAGCGCTGCAGCGGCAATGAGATGCCACAGGGCAATAGCTCCCGTAGCTATCAGGATAGCGATGATCAGAGTAACAACGCCATTAGCTACCTGGGTCACTATAAGTAGGTCACGCTTTTTAACCCGGTCGGCGACTGCGCCGCCATAAAACGAGAGTAAAAGTATCGGCAGCCCCCAGGCGGCGATTACGATCCCCAGGTCCAGCGCGGAACCGGTCAACTCGTACACCAACCAGTTCCGGGCAACTAGCTGCAGATGTACCGCTATAAAAGAGATAAGCATCCCCAGCCAGAACCAGCGATAATGACGATTCCTGAGAGAGGTGAAAGTAGTGACACGGGAGTGCTCCGAATTCAGCACCCCCTGTTCTTTCTCGTTCAGAGGCCCAGGTTCTAACTCGGACATCGTTTATTAGTGAAAAGATTTACACCGACCCTTTAGAGGTAACCGGTGCAAAGAGAAGCGCCACAAAAAGAGATGATGCAACGAAGGTATCGAATAATATATGTAAGGTTCGAATGAACACCCAAGTATCGCGGCAAACCAGAGGATCTCACCGATAACTTATGGTAAAACCCACACACGTTGTCTTCTTATTAATCAATCCCGTAATAACAGTGCACGGATACTACAATTCAACCTCTCCGGTGTTCTGATGGTCCTTCTCCGCAGTGATAATAGCATCAATCTGAGCGACCGCCTGATCTAACCTATCGTTTACTACCACATAATCGAACATCTCACGCTGTCTCATCTCCTCATGAGCAGTAGCGACTCGCCGCTCCAGATCGATGGCCGATTCGGTATTTCGCTGCCTAACTCGTTCCTCCAGCGCTTCCATAGACGGAGGGGCTATAAAAATGAGAAGTGCATGGGGCATGGCCTGTTTAATGGTTGCCGCCCCCTGGACATCGACTTTAATAAGGACATCGCTCCCCTGCTCCAGCGCCTCTTCTACCTGACGCCTCGGTACACCATAGAAGTTACCATAGACCTGGGCCCATTCCAGCAGCTCCTCACCCTTTACCATCTCCTCAAACGTCTCACGAGAGACAAAGTGATAATCTACGCCATTACTTTCCCCTCGCCGCTGCGGACGGGTTGTAACGGTCACTGCAAAATGAAGTGAATGGCCCCATTCCTTCATCCTGGCTAGCACCGCATCCTTGCCCACGCCAGAGGGGCCTGAGAGCACAACGAGCAGTGGTCTCGTCCCGGAAAGGGGCCGCTGTGCCTTCACACTTAACCCTCCCGGCTCACTGCTAACCTGCCTGCAATAGTCTCCGGATTGATAGCTGCCAGTACAATATGTCCACTGTCCATAACAAGCACTGCCTTTGTCCTTCTACCGCTGGTCAGATCAATAAGCATCCCCTTACTCTTGCACTTTTGAACCATGCGCTTGGTTGGGGCTGAGCTTGGGGGCGCCATAGCGACCACCTTATTTATTGCCAGAATATTGCCAAAACCGACATGAATTAGCTCTGTAGTCATGTTTTATTTCCTATCTTTCCCCCTATTATATTAAAGCTAGCCTCTCCATATCCTGCCAGAAATTGGGATATGACACAGCTACCATCTCGGCATCCTGAATCACCGTTTCCCCTTGAGATACCAATGCCGCAATTCCTAAGGTCATTGCCAAACGATGATCATGGTGAGTTGCACACTCTGCACCCGTGAGCTGTTTCGCACGTTCTCCCCCAGCGAGGCCCCCTCTCCCTCGAATAACCATGCCATCAGGCAGCTCCTCTATGTCTACACCAAATTTTAACAGCTCCCTCACCGTTGCCCCGATTCTATCCGACTCCTTGATCCTGAGCTCCTGAGCATCTACTATGGTAGTAGTTCCGCGGGCAAAGCAGCCTGCCAGAGCCAGAAGCGGGAGTTCATCGATAAGTCTGGGTATGAGGCTTCCTCTAATTTGCGTCGCTACCAGGTCACTGGATTCGACAGACAGGTCGGCTACGAGCTCGCCGCTTTCCCTTCGCACCCGCTCCACCTCGATCTTGGCACCCATCTGTTTAAGTACATCGATGATCCCTGTCCTTGTCGGGTTTATCCCCGTATTCAGAACCTTGATCCGGGCATTGGGATGAATCGCCCCGGCGATGAGCCAGCAAGCAGCAGCACTTATATCTCCGGGGACACGAATATCGATGGGTGAAAGTGAGGCAGGGGGAATAAGCTTGATGCTCGTACCCTCATGCTTAAGGTTGACCCCCATAGTTTTTAATAGAAGCTCGGTATGATCCCGCGATTGCACTGGCTCCTCTACAATGGTATTCCCCTTGGTAAAGAGCGCGGCAATGAGGATCGCCGATTTTATCTGAGCACTGGCAACAGGGAGTGTATAGTTAATGCCATTAAGTTTACCGCCTCTTATTGCAAGTGGTGCCAGTGAATCACTCCCCCGCCCCCATATCTCCGCTCCCATTGAGCGCAGGGGCTGAATCAAGCGATCCATCGGACGGGCACGCAGTGACTCATCCCCCGTTATTATGGAGAGAAAGGGCTGCGCTGCGAGCAATCCCGACAGGAGGCGCATCGTGGTGCCGCTGTTGCCGGCATTGAGTACATCGGTGGGCTCTACAAACCCTTCAGTGCCTAACCCGCAGACGCCATATGTGCCTCCACTATCGGTAATCTCCACCCCCAGTGTCTTTAAACAGGACATCGTGCTGTAGACATCATCGCCCGCAGCAAGATTCTCTATTCTCGCCCGCCCCTTAGCTATACTGTTCAGGATAAGGGCGCGATGGGATATCGATTTATCACCTGGTGGAGTAATCTCGCCCCTGAGAATTGAACAACCCTTTACCCGCTTCTCCATGCGAATTACCCTACCTCTACATTCTCAGCCAACCCTCTCGTTCCTCCCGTACCCGCTTAAAGGCATCCTCCAGCTTCTCACTCCCCTCATCCTCTGCACTATCACCATGCACGCCACCCTGGTTTACCAGGTGGCGTAGCGTATTCAATTCCTCTATGTAACTGTCAATCCAGCGAATGATGGGCTCCCTGTTCGTTAAGCAGATATCATGACTCATCCGAGGGTCCCCCGATGCCAACCGGGTAAGATCGCGAAATCCAGAGGCAGCAAGCCTGGACATCGCGGGCCATAAGGGACTCTCAGAGGTCGCCGCCATAAGGGCTACTGAGCAAATCAGGGGAAGATGGCTGATACCGGCAACCAGCGTGTCGTGCTCTGAAGCGTCGATAAAGAGTGGATTCGCCCCGATCTGACTTACCAGACGCTCCACCTTATCGCGCGCCTCTTTGGTAACTCTCTTCCCCACGGTCAGGCAATAGGTACAACCATTAAAGAGTTCACCGTCAGCTGCTTCGATACCGGATGTCTCCTTGCCGGCCATGGGATGGCCTCCAATGAAGCTCACGGATGGAGGTAAAGTCGACTCCGCCCATTGCATAACTTTGGCCTTAGTGCTCGCCGTATCGGTAACAATGGAGCCATCGCGCAAACTCTGCCCAATCTCCGCCAGTATTCCCTTGAGAGACAGCGTCGGGGTAGCGATGATGACCACATCGGCGCCATTCACCACAGAAATCATGTTCCCCTCGACGCGATCTACAGCCCCGAGCTCAAGAGCACGTGATGCGACCTCAGGCCGTCGGGCGAAACCCACTACCTCGTAATCTGCTCCTGTCCCCCTCAGGGCAAGACCCATCGACCCACCGATCAACCCCAACCCAATTATTGCGATTCTCATTACGCCACAACTCAAATCCGCGCTAGAGTGAACACATTATATCACAGTTGTACTTAGCGACCAATCTGATGGACGAGGAGAGCCAAAAGGGGCGGTATTGACAAGTAGCTAATCACGGAGTATTCTTCTTCCATACAATACTCGATTGCGAATCTTCTGGCGAAGTGGCCAACTGAATTAATGATTTTCCTTAAGAAGGAGAACAGCGATAAATCACGGGATGTAAAGCCATGAGGTTAAGATTAGGAGATTCTACTGGGAGCGCCGGGCCACCCGAAGAGCGAGTTTTTGTCAGCCTTTCTCGAGTGAGGAAGGCTTTTTTTATATTAGGCGTTACCTATGAAAACATGCTTGACCTATGAGCATACAGAGAGTGTTCTAGGTAGAGTACGCCTCAAAATACCTGGAAAGGGGGGTGATGGTAGCGAATAGCAGTGGATATTTGTCAGGATTAGAGAGAATTAAGGAGGTTTAAGAGATGAATAGAGCAATGAAAGGAGCCATTGTCCTGCTGCTTGCCTGTCTCATCACAACGGGAGTGAGTTGCAGTTCATCGGAAGAAGCGAAAGAGATAAAGATAGGCGTAATCGGACCCATGCAGTTCCAGATGGGCGAGCACCATTGGCTGGGGGCTACACTGGCGGCCGATGAGATCAACGCCGACGGCGGTATACAGATAGGAAACGAGACGTACCAGATAAAACTGGTCCAGGTTGACTCCAACGAGCTCGTCAGTGTTCCCGATGCCGCCAGCGCAGCGGAGAGGGCGATCACCGTTGACAACGTTGACTTTCTGATGGGGTCCATAAGGAGCGAGGCGTCAGCGGCGATGCAGGAAGTCGCCATGGACTACCAGACGATCTTCCTGGACTGCGGTGCCAGCGAGATAACGCTGGCCCAGAAAGTGTCGGAGGACTATGACCGCTATAAGTACTGGTTCAGGGTCACCCCCGTCAACAACCAGGCTCTCGGTCAGTTGAGCTTCCTGCTTGTGGGTATGGTCGCTCAGGAGGTAGGAACTGAGCTGGGTATACCGCCGAAGGTAGCCGTGCTCGCAGAGAAAGCATCGTGGACAGAATCTATAGTGGCAGCCGCCCAGGCGAACCTTCCCTTGATGGGAATCGAGGTCGTGGACGTCTGGCAGCCTTCGGACAAGGCCACAGATGTGACAGCAGAGCTGACGGCCATTAAGGATTCCGGGGCCAACATGATTATGACCGCGCTTTCCGGGCCGGTGGGCATTCCCTACGCCAGGGCGTGGGAAGAGTTGGAGATCCCCGCAGCCTCGGTCGGCATCAATGTGATGGCCCAGGCCGACGATTTCTTCACTAACACGGGCGGGTTCGGCGACTATGAGACCACGCTGAACATTTACGCGCGAAATGTCTCGATTACTGATCTAACACTGCCATTTATCCAGGCTT
>JAVLBD010000008.1:0-21233 GCA_031581405.1 Dehalococcoidia bacterium | reverse complement strand
TGTTTCAGCAGTCTTACTATATGAGACTACTAAAGTAGAGGTGCAGGATACTTCCTGCCGGGGGTCTGGGGGTGTCCCCCAGATATAAAAAGTCCCCCAAGACTGGCGGATATGGGGGGTTGCTAAAGACTGTTTCAGCATTCTTACTATATGAGACTACTAAAGTAGAGGTGCAGGATACTTCCTGCCGGGGGTCTGGGGGTGTCCCCCAGCTTTAATAGTCCCCCAAGACTGGGGCATAGAGGGGGTTGATCAAGACTGTTTCAGTATTCTCTATATTGACGATGAGAAGGTAGTAAGGTAGAATTCTATCCGAGGATAAGGAGGGATAATGAAACGCGATCTTATGGAAATCCTCGCCTGCCCGGTGTGCAAGGGAGATCTAACCCTTACCGTTGATGAGGAGGATGAGCAAGAGATCATCACCGGCGCCTTGCATTGTGAAAGCTGCTCGGTAACCTACCCCATAGAAGATACCATCCCCAATCTACTCCCGCCTGATATCCGCACCGAAAAATAGGAGGTAGCATGCAGAAATCTCGTATAGTCGGCGTGCTGATGTGTTTGGGAACCATTTTGTTAGGAATTGCCTTTATCGCAGGGATTGCCCTGCAATATGACCTGGTCGTCTGGGCTATTGCGGTCCCCGTAACCATTGGCTTTTTCGTTGTGCTGTCCCTTGGATTCTGGATCGGTTGGACCATGGCGGTGACGAAGATCGAGATCCCGCCAGATATTCCTGAGGAATCAGAATCTAAAACCTAACCCGGGTTGTCGGGCATATAGGTAACGCAGGAATCCGCAGATTCGCAGACCTGGACACTAAAAATGAGGAGTTCCCTTTTTCGGAACTCCTCATATATTGTGACCGCAATGTTCTCTGAAGATGGATTGATATCATCGAAGGGTGGTACGTCGTTCAGACAGGTATGGTCAAAGCTTGCCAGTATCTCCCTGAGATGCCGCTTGAGCAGCGAAAAATCGTAGGCCAGCCCGGTCTCGTCCAGCTCCGCAGCCTTTAGCGTTACCACCACCTCAAACCGGTGCCCGTGTAGGTTCTCACATTTCCCCTTGTAGCCCCTCAACGCGTGCGCTGCATCGAAATGTTCCCGCACTTCTATTACGAACACAACTCTCTCCTTCTCTATCTTTACCAATTATAACATAGCTTTGGAAAGAGAGATTGTGCTGGCAAGGCAACGCTACTTCTCTGATGGAGAGGATTGGCTTTCGATGTCGGGGGCGAAAGAAGAAGGGAGCTGCCTCCGTCACCTGACAGCTCCCCTTATTCTCGGTTGCAACTAATAGCTTAAATTGCCGTAGTTTTCCGCCCTAATGCCCTCCTTCGGAGCATGTACGCCAGAACTCCCGCTCCGAGGGCTGCGGCTAAGCCGACGTACATGCTGGGGAAGACGGGTACACCAGTTACTACTACAGATGCAGGTGCTTGTACATCAAACGCAGCATCATCAGAATTATCGGCTGTATGCGGATCGTTTTGATCCCCGACCACAGTGGCTGTGTTAAACACGTGTAAGCCGGCGGTGCCGCTGACGGTTGCCGTGACGGTCAGGGTGGCACTATCTCCATCGGCGAGGGTGCCGATTGACCAGATACCTGAACCGCTATTGTAGTTACCCTGGCTTGCTGAATGTGATTGGTAGGTGATGCCGCCGGGCAACGAATCAGTCATATTAATAGTGGTTGCTGCGACCGGGCCAGTATTGGTGACTATAAATGTGTAGGTGACTGTGTCCCCTTCCACAGGCAGGTGGTTATTTACATCCTTAATGATACTCAGGTCAGCCTCGTCAGGGGGTGCAGCGGGATAAATATCGGTGCTGTCCGAATTATCCGGCCCGTGCGGGTCCGGTTGGTCTACGGCGGTGATGGTGGCGGTGTTGGTGATGGTTGCGCTGAAGGGATCGTCAACTTTTGCGTAGATGAGAAGGGTAGCACTGTCACCATTGGCCAACGTACCCACTGTCCAATTGCCAGAGACACTGTCGTATGTGCCCGGGGCTGTATAGGATACAAAGGTAACACCCGTGGGCAACAGATCGGTGAGCACGATATTGGTGGCTGTGACTGGGCCGGTGTTGGTGAGTGTCACCGTGTAGGTGATGGTCTCATTTGCAGTGGGCTGGTGATTATTTACATCCTTTATGACGCCGAGATCGGCATCCACCTGAATGGGAGTGTCACTTACATCCGTTGAGTCAAGTATTGGCCCCTGCTCCAGGTTCGGGTTCTGCTGATCCGTGGACCAGAGAAAACTCATGTTTTCGGGGCCGGATACGCCCAGCGCGCTGAAGCTTACATAGAGGTCAACATAGTTGCCTGTCCCCGGAAGGTTGTATCCTGCATCGGCGGGGGGGGCAATTCCGGGATTGGTCAAATATCCGGTGGGTTCGTAGTACCCATACTTATCGTAGGGCGTGGTACACAACCCACAAGCGGCCTCTATAAGATAGACATTATGGGTGCTGTCTTCCACCATGAGTATGTAGTCAGAGCCGAGAATGTTTTGTCCCGACCAGTACAGATTATCGCCCAAACCCACATCGATAAGCCACTTGAACCGCGCTTGACCCGCAGGGAAACCGGGTGTGGCATAGGTTTCCAACCTTAGGTAGAGATAAGTACTGTCGTAGGCGAAATAGGCATCACTGACGTCGCGGTAATCATTGCTGGGGCCGGCCTCATTGGGGTCACTATCAATGTGGATCCACGATGTCGGCCAAGGAGGGGGTTGAGCGTGCGCCGGAGCTGGCGTCAGCACCGAAGCGCACAGTGCCAGCACAAGCACCACGGCTAAAAAAAGATAAAATGCTCTCGGGCTACATATCTTCTGGACCATCTCTGCTTTTATATCACTACTCTCTTGGATTGTCAAACCTTGAGGACTGGTCAACTCCATGGGTTGGAATATATACGATACTATCCACTCCCAATTAGTGCTCTTTTTTCAGCTGCACTCTTTCCTGACATTAGGGTCTGCCCCTCAGTGAGAAAAGAGCAACAATTGAGCCTCCAAATAGGCAAACTTCTTACGAGTAGTTCCTAGTTTACCTATAGCATTTATTCATCTATAAGTCAAGAGGGTTTGTTATGCAACATTTCAGACCATTCTTCCATTGGAACCTCCGTGACCATCTCCGGGTCATCGATCACGCTACCCAGTATTCATACCTTGTGCATACCCGATGTCCAGAGGTTGACAGTTGAATCACAGCACTTGTTAAGAATTTACCCGAAGCAATGATTTCCAGAGCACGAGCTAGACCCACTAGTCGCGGGAGCATAAAAGTTCCCCCACCATTGATGCACAGCCTATTTGAAGTATACGCCTGTTGCAGAAAGGCTGTTGTCAATGGGCGCTCGTAACAGAATTTGAGGACTTTGACACCATGATCAGAAATTAATGAATCCAATTTTTATATCTACAATGAAATGCCAACTCTGCCAAGGTACTAGAGCATGTGTGCAGGCAGGATCAATAATACAGGCTGAGCCACATCGGTAACGCACACCGATAACGAGCGGAGATGCTACGTCCACACGGCGAAGACGACGGCGTCGTCGGGATTGCCTGGATCACTGAAAAAGAGGGCGATGCAGTGGGCGCGACGTGGCGGGGACGCCACGAGTTCTCACACATCTCCAACTCCCAACTCTCCGATTTTCTTTACCCCTTCCGACCCCTGTACCCTAGCCGCCAAATCTTTTATACTCTCTCCACTTACCGGATGACGGAGATCGGGGGCGATCTCAAGAAGCGGGATCAATACGAAGGCTCGCTCCTCCAGACGGGGATGGGGGATGGTTAGCTCTGGGGTCTGCATAATCGTATTGCCATAGAATATTATGTCAAGGTCGATAGTACGGGGAGCATTGGGGAAGCTGGATACCCTGCCCAGGCTGGCCTCGATACCCTTGACCAGGGAAAGCAGTTGCAGGGGGCCAAGCTCCGTTTGCCCGCGGCAAACGGCATTGAGAAACATAGGTTGCTCTTCATATCCCACAGGTTCAGTCTCATATATGGATGAGACCAGCTCTATCTGAAGCCTCTCCCCAAGAAGCTTTAGTGCCTTCTCCATACTGGCCTGGCGGTCTCCTAAATTAGAGCCGAGGCCGAGATAGACCTGCATCTAAGCCTACCTTCCCCTGACAATGGCATCGGACATACGGGCCACGCGTCCCATCTCAAGCACATCATGTACCCGTACTATGTCAGCTCCGCCAGCAATGCCCAGGGCGATGGTGGCTGCCGTTCCCTCCAAACGCTGCTCGGGGGGCAGGTCCAACACCAGCCCGATCATCGATTTGCGCGATGTGCCCAGGAGTATCGGACGGCCCAGCTCCTTAAGCTCACCAAGGCGTCGGATAAGTTCCAGGTTCCCGTCCAGTGTCTTTCCGAAGCCGATACCGGGGTCAATGATGACATTTTCCCGGGCCACCCCCGCATCCAGTGCCAGGTCAATACCCCGTTTAAGGGAGGCAATAACCTCAGGGATAATCTCGCTATAGGTTACTTCCCGCTGATTGGCCATGATGATCAGAGGTACCCCCCCTTCCGCAGCAACGCGGGCAAGCTCTATATCACGCCTCAGTCCCCAGATATCGTTAATCATCCCGGCTCCAGCCTCAAGGGCACGCCTCGCCACATCAGGTTTATAGGTATCGATGCTGATGGGCACCGTAATCTCCCTGACCAGCTTTTCAATCACCGGGATCACCCGTGCCAGCTCCTCCTCGGCAGATACCGGCGACGATTGGGGACGGGTGGACTCACCGCCTATGTCGATGATGTCAGCGCCCTCAGCTACGAGGCGTCTTGCCTGAGCCAGAGCTGCAGCGATATCGCCTCCCAGTCCATCGCCGGAGAAGGAATCGGGGGTGACATTCAACACGCCCATTATGAAGGTACGTTCCCCCCACCGGAATTCCCGACCGCTACATACGGTAACACCCAGATCGGTACTCATCGCCTTGAATTCTAGCACAAGCTTATAGCGTTTAGAATACTTGACAACTATTGGTTGGAGATACCATACTGGCCTGGGTATAACGGAGGTAGGAAGTGGAGCTACTGAGAACTTTGCTCTTTGTCCCAGGCAACCGGCAAAATATGATCGAGAAAGCACGGCATCTTTACGCTGATGCACTCGTTTTAGACCTTGAAGATTCGGTGCCGATCTCAGAGAAAGCCAGTGCCAGAGCCCAGGTAAGGGATTTGCTACCTAAGTTAACACAACAGGGATCAGCAGCAGGAGTAATAAGAAAAGGACGAAAGGTCTTTGTGCGTATCAACTCCCTCGCCAGCGGCCTGGCTGAGGAGGACCTGAAGGCTGTGATAACCTCCGATATCGACGGCATCAATCAACCCAAACCCGCCACAGGGCGTGATATTGAGGAGATAGCGGCAATTATTGAGCGTCTGGAAAGAGAACGGGGAATCACCGCCGGCCATATCAAGCTCATTCCATGGGTAGAGACCGCCAGGGGACTTATCCATGCCTTCGATATCGCCAGCGCCTCCCCCAGGGTAGTGGGCATCTCCTTTGGTGCCGAGGATTTCACCCTGGACACCGGTATAACACGCACTGAAGATGGCAGCGAACTCCTCTATCCCAGGACAATGGTGGTCATCGCTGCAAAAGCGGCCAATGTTATCCCAATAGACACCCCTTACAATAACTTCGGAGATGAGGCAGGACTGATTAATGAGACTGCACTGGCCCGCAGGCTTGGCTTCGAAGGAAAATGCCTCATTCATCCCAGCCAGATAGAGCCAGTAAATAACATCTTCCGTCCCTCACCGGATGAGGTAGACCACGCCAGGAGGGTAGTAGCCGCCTTTGAGGCTGCTGAAGCCCAGGGTTTCGCCTCAACCTCTCTTGATGGCAAGATGATCGATATTCCCATTGCAAATAGGGCAAGAAGGCTGCTCATCATAGCGGATTCTATAGCGCAGAACGACGAATGCTGATATCCCTCAATACTCTATTGCGGTTGACCCATAATGGTTAATAATCTATGATATTGTAGGTAATGTGAGAAGGAGAAGATTATGCCCAATGATATAATAACCCCTGAAATAGCTTTGCTGTGGGCTGCTACAGAATTAACAAAAGCATGGGTTGGCGATGCAAAAGTAGACTCTAATGCTATTGTGAATACCTTCGACACGATCTATAACGGGATAATAAATACAACTCAGAGGCAGACTCCTCAAGGATAAATTTCGAAAAGCGCTCTTGAGAGAGCCACTATGTTGATATTGCTTAAGTAGTATCAATGAACTCCCAAATCCACCAAGTTTGGGAGTTTATTAGCTGGGAGCCTCCCCCGCAGTCTGCCCATCAGAACGTAAGAGACACCTGTCGTTAATTCTGTCCTTTCTACCGTTCTAATATACATGTATAGGTTATAACCCTTGGCAGGAACAATCCTATACATTTTTTCTACTGGCCTCCCTTTAATTCCTGCAGGATATGAGCTTGCTGCACAAAAAAACCTCTCATTACAGCAGGGAATGAAGGCTCAATAGAGCCTTGCCTGACAGTCATTTCCCTTGCATTTTCAGGTTTAGAGTTATATAATTCGCCATGTGATGATTTTCACAAACTTGATTGCAGGGAGGGGATATGGCGATCGAGAAAAAGATTGAGAATCTAGCCAAGCTGAGGGCGGAGTCGCAACTGGGCGGGGGCGAAAAGCGCATCGCGGCACAGCGTGAGAAGGGCAAGCTTACTGCCAGAGAGCGTATTTCCTATTTCCTCGATGAGGGTAGCTTCGAAGAGTTGGATCCATTCGTTACTCACCGCTCTACCGCATTCGGCCTTGGAGACAAGCAGTTTTTAGGTGATGCAGTAGTCACCGGGTTTGGCAAGGTAAATGGCAGGCTTGTTTATATCTTCGCTCAGGACTTTACTATCTTCGGGGGCTCGCTATCAGAAGTAGTAGCCGAAAAGATCTGTAAGGCTATGGACCTTGCGGCGAAGAACGGGGCACCCTTCATTGGACTCAACGACTCGGGCGGCGCCAGGATTCAAGAGGGAGTGGAGAGCCTCTCCGGGTATGGCAGCATATTCCTTCGCAATACACTCTACTCGGGAGTGGTACCCCAGATATCAGCGATCATGGGCCCCAGTGCCGGTGGTGCGGTATACTCCCCTGCGATTACAGACTTTATCTTTATGGTAAAAGGCACCGGGCAGATGTATATCACTGGCCCAGAGGTCATCAAGGCGGTGACAGGCGAGGAAGTAACCCTCGAACAACTCGGTGGTGCGATGGTTCATGCCAGTCAGAGCGGTAATTGCCATTTCGTCGCCGAAAACGACCATGATTGCCTGGATCAAGTTCGACGGCTGTTGAGCTACCTTCCCCAGAACAATATGGAGGAAGCCCCATTTGTTGAAACCAACGATGACCCCAATAGAAAGGATGAGGGGCTTCTCCACATCCTCCCCGACGATGCCACTAAAGCCTACGACGTGAAGGAATTAATCCGTATGGTGATCGATAATGGCGAATTTATGGAGGTTCATGAGCACTTCGCCGCCAATATCGTTACTGGATTTGCCAGGCTCGGTGGCCGATCGGTTGGCATCGTTGCACAGCAGCCTTCCGTATCGGCAGGGTGTATCGATATCGATGCCTCCGATAAGGCCGCCCGGTTTGTACGCTTCCTTGATTGCTTCAACATTCCTATCATCACTTTATGCGACGTCCCGGGATATATGCCCGGTATCGATCAGGAATATGGCGGGATCATCAGACACGGCGCCAAGTTGCTCTTCGCCTACTCCGAGGCCACCGTCCCAAAGATTACCGTAATCACCCGCAAAGCCTACGGTGGTGCCTACATAGCGATGAGCAGCAAACACCTCCGCGGCGACATCAACTATGCCTGGCCCACAGCAGAAATCGCCGTCATGGGGCCTGATGGTGCGGTAAACATAATACATAGAGAGGCCATCCAAAAATCTGACAATCCAGAGGAGACGAGAAGGAATCTCGTCGCGGAGTACAAAGAGAAATTTGCTAATCCCTACGTATCGGCGGCACGGGGCTATATCGATGATGTGATCGACCCCAGGGAGACCCGCCCCAAGTTGATAAAGGCACTGGAGATGCTCAAGAACAAGCGGGACTCAAGTCCTCCCAAGAAACACGGCAACATCCCGCTATAGTGACGAAGGATGCAGGAAAAAACGCGGGTCACGGCGGCGATCATGGCAGCCATCGACCGGTTTGAGGAAGAGGAAATGCTGGCAGCACCTGCGATGCCGCGCATTGAAATGAGCTATTGGAAATACTGGGGTCTTGCCGAAACGATGAGGATGCATATATCGTGGCAACTAGGAACGTACGCTTATCCCCCTCGTAAAAGGAGCTGAATCTTATGGAAAAGAAAAACCCTCTTAAAATCATGGATACAACCTTCCGAGATGGACATCAGTCATTATTGGCAACCAGGATGCGCACGGAGGATATGGAACCCATCGCCGCGGAGATGGATAAGGCTGGTTTCTATGCTATGGAGGTATGGGGAGGCGCAACCTTCGACGTTCCTACCAGGTTCCTAAATGAGGACCCCTGGGAGAAACCACGTATCCTGAAGCGACTGATGCCTAATACCCCGCTTTCGATGCTGCTGCGTGGTCAGAATCTGGTGGGGTATCGCCACTATGCTGACGATGTCGTATTACCTTTCGTCTACAAAGCAGCCGAGGTCGGCATTGATATCTTCCGCGTCTTCGATGCGGTTAACGACTTGCGTAATTTTGAAGCTTCTTTTAAAGCGATTAAGGAATGTGGTAAACACATACAGGGTACAGTGTGTTACTCTCTTACCGAACGCAAGCTGGGCGGGCCTATCTACACTATAGATTATTATGTCAATAAAGCACTCGCCATTCAGGACATGGGCGCCGACAGTATATGCATCAAGGATATGGCCGGGCTTGCTGCACCTTATGACATCTATGACCTGGTTAAAGCCCTTAAGGCGGTAGTAAAGATACCGATCGAGTTCCATACTCACTATACCAGCGGCATGGCCTCAATGAGCTGTCTTAAGGCCGCTGAAGCAGGTGTGGATATCATCGATACCGCCCTAGCTCCCTTTGCCCTGCGTACCTCTCAGCCGGCGGTTGAGCCTATTGTGGTCGCCCTTGAAGGGACTCCGCGAGATACGGGGCTTGACCTGGCCCATCTTTTCAAACTGGGGCAGTATATAGAGTCCATCGCCCCTAAATACCGCGACTACCTCGACACCACGAAGATGTCGATGATCGATACCGGGGTGCTGGTGCACCAGATACCAGGAGGCATGATGAGTAACCTGGTCTCCCAGCTAAGGGAGGCGGGTGCACTGGATAGGATCGATGAGGTATATAAAGAACTTCCCAGAACCAGGAAAGAGCTGGGTAATCCCCCACTGGTAACCCCCAGCAGCCAGATCGTAGGCATTCAGGCAGTACAGAATGTCCTTATGGGAAGATACAAGATGATCTCCGGCCAGGTGAAGGACTATATTTATGGCCTCTACGGCAAGCCCCCCGCGGAGATAGACCCCGAGATACAAAAGATTGCACTCAAGGGATATGAGCGTGGCGAGGAACCTATCACAGGTCGCGCTGCAGACATCCTGGATCCAGAGATGGAGAAGGCTAAGGAAGATACAAAAGATATCGCCAGGGATGATGGCGATGTGCTCATCTATGCCCTCTACCCCACAACCGGTATGCGCTATTTGAGATGGAAATATGGGTTAGAGGAGCCGCCAGCAGATACAAAACCGAAATCCTTAGAGGATGTAAAGCGTGAGAACGAACTTATCGCCAGAGCCAAAGCCGGTAAGCTGGTGGAAAAGGTGGAGAAGCCCGTCCCACCAAAGGGAGCAGGGCTTAGGACTTACAATGTTTTTGTCGGTGATGATTACTACGAGGTAGAGGTAGAACCTGCAGGAGGAACACCAGTAATCAATCGGCCTGTTGCTGGCGCGGCGCGTGCAAGATCCGCTCAACCCACAGTTACCCAAGAGACCAAGAAAGAACCTGCAGTTGCTGCCGAGGGCGCTGTATTGGCCCCCATGCCCGGAATTATAATCAGATACGAAGTGGCACAAGGGCAAGCGGTCAAGACAGGAGACACTATCGTCATCCTGGAAGCGATGAAGATGGAGAGTGTCCTCCCCGCCCCTATCGACGGCACTGTTAAGGATATTAGGTTTAAGCCCGGGGATCGAGTAGTCAAGGATGATGTCATAGCTATGATTGGATAGCACTATGGGGAAGACCCTTGCCGAAAAGATACTGACTGATAATTCGAGTAGTGATGCTCATGCTGGAGACATCATTATTGCCAGGGTTGGCCTTGCCTTCCTCCAGGATGGTACAGGCCCTTTGGCGCTGCGGCAGCTCAAAGAGAGCGGCCTCGAGCAGATAGCCAATCCTAAGAGGGCGATCCTCTTTCTTGATCACGCCGCTCCCAGCCCTTCACGGGAGCTCGCCAATGACCACATCACCCTTCGCCAGTTTGCCGAAAAGAGTGGGGCGCAGATTTGTGATGTAGGAGAAGGGGTTTGTCACCAGCTTGTCGCGGAATCCTATGCTAACCCCGGAGAGGTGATACTCGGCGCTGATTCTCATAGTGTGACCGCAGGGGCGTTAGGAGCTTTTGCAACTGGTATGGGTTCCACCGATGTTGCCATCGCCATTGCTTTAGGAAAGACCTGGCTAAGGGTACCCGAGAGCTTCAGGATAGAGGTAAGCGGCCGCTTCACAAAGGGGGTATTTGCTAAGGATCTCGTCCTGCATCTCATAGGGAAGCTTGGTGCTGATGGTGCTACCTATAAATCACTGGAGTTCTCAGGGGAGGCTGTTGGAAACATGAGCATGGCGGAGCGGTTCACCATTGCTAATATGGCAGTGGAGGCGGGAGCAAAAACGGGGCTTTTCCCCACCGATGCGACTACACAAACCTATCTCGATTCCCGCGGCCGCGGTGCTTCTTTTCTCGCTTTAAGCCCCGACCCAGATGCCGACTATGAGCGAGTGATTACCATAGATGCCTCCAGCCTTGAGCCGACGATATCTAAACCTCACTCGGTAGATAACATCGCCCTGGTTAGAGAGCTAGCGGGCACAAAAATCGCGCAGGTATTTATTGGTACCTGCACCAATGGCCGCCTGGACGACCTGGCGGTAGCAGCCGCACTGCTAAAGGGGAAAAGTCGCCACCCAAAAACCAGGCTGCTTATAGCCCCTGCATCTTCAGATGTGCTTAAAGAAGCGATAAGTGCGGGATATATTCAAACCCTTATTGAATCTGGTGCGGTACTTTTACCACCGGGATGCGGTCCCTGCGTCGGAGTACATCAGGGAGCGCTGGGGGATGGTGAAGCCTGTCTCTCTACGGCCAACCGCAATTTCAAGGGGCGTATGGGAAATCCCGAGGCATTTATCTATCTGGGAAGCCCGGCTACAGCCGCAGCGAGTGCTATCGTTGGTGAAATCACCGATCCCAGGGAGCTAATGTAAATGCTTAGGGGAAAAGCCTTTAAATTCGGTGATAATATATCCACCGATCATATTTGCCCGGGAAGATACTTCCATCTCAGGAGTAATCTGCCGGAATTAGCAAAGCACACCCTGGAAGATGTTGAACCCGGCTTCTGTACAATGATAAACCCGGGCGATTTCGTCGTTGCAGGTTTGAACTTCGGGCTTGGCTCAAGCCGGGAGCATGCCGCTGTCGTTATTAAGATGGCGGGCGTGGCCGCTGTCCTGGCGAAATCTGCAGCGCGTATCTTCTATAGAAACGCTGTCAATGTAGGCCTTCCCATCCTGATATGCGATACTGACAAGATCAACAATGGCGATGAGCTTGAGATTGATCTTACAAACAGCATAGTGAAGAATCTTACCAGCGGAACCGAACTCCCCGTAGGCAAGTTCCCGGATGTGATGCTCAGTATACTTGAAGAGGGAGGCCTTATCCCTTATATTAAGAAGCACGGAGGCTTTTAATCTTAGCAAGGAGATAAAAATGGCTTATACTATCACCCTGATCCCGGGCGACGGCATCGGGCCGGAGGTAACCAATGCTACAGTAAGAGTGCTGGAGGCGACCGGTATCAAGTTCAACTGGGAGCCGGCGATGGCTGGCCAGGAAGCATACGATAAGTGTGGCACTCCACTTCCCAATGAGCTCCTCGACTCCATCACTAAAAATAAGGTAGCCTTAAAGGGCCCCATCACTACCCCCATTGGGACAGGCTTTCGCAGCGCTAATGTGGCCTTGCGAAAGGGGCTGGATCTCTATGTTTGCCTCCGCCCGTGCAAGAGCTACCCCGGGGCTCCTTCCATCTATACAAATGTTGATGTCATAATAGTTCGAGAGAATACAGAGGATCTCTACCTGGGAATAGAGTGCCGGAGGCAGACTGAAGAAGCAGCAAAGCTCATACGTATCATTGAGGAAATTGGACATCGAGTTCATCCAGATTCTAGCTTCAGCATCAAGGCTATCTCACCCGATGCCTCCCGGAGAATTGCGCAGTATTCCTTCGATTATGCCAGAGCCTTTGGCCGAAAAAAGGTAACTGTAGTTCATAAGGCGAATATATTAAAGGAAACCGATGGACTCTTTCTGTCCGTCACCGAGGAAGTCGCTGGCGATTATCCCGATATTGAGTTCGAATCCCATATGGTTGACAGTATGTGCTCACAACTGGTGCGCTTTCCCCAGCATCACGATGTGATCGTATTACCCAATCTTTACGGTGACATCGTTTCCGAGCTTTGCGCTGGCCTCATCGGGGGCCTGGGGCTCGCTCCTGGCGCCAATATCGGGAATGACATCTCTGTCTTTGAACCAACCCACGGCAGCGCCCCGAAATATGCCGGTCAAAACAAGGTCAATCCAATGGCCATGATGCTCTCCGGCGTACTGATGCTCCGCCATCTTGGCGAGATGGAGGCTGCTGATAGGGTGGAGAATGCAATAGCACAGGTTATAGCTGAAGGGAAATACGTCACGTATGATATGAAATTCGATCGTAACGACCCAACGGCGGTAGGGACTTCTCAGGTTGCCGATGCCGTAATCGAAAAAATGAAGGAGTTGAGTTATGCGTAATAAGGTCACAGTTGTCGGTGCTGGAAATGTGGGCGCCTCCTGCGCTCAGAGAATAGCAGAGAAGGGCTATGCCGATGTGGTGCTGGTTGACATCATCGAGGGGATGCCTCAAGGGAAGGCGCTGGATATTCTCCAAAGCGGGCCGATTTTAAACTTCGACTCCACTATCATCGGCACTAACGTCTATAAGGAGACAGCGGATTCTAATATCGTAATCATTACCTCAGGTATAGCGCGAAAGCCGGGGATGAGCCGCGATGACCTCATCCTCACCAATATGAAAATCATCAGGGACGTTACCGAGAACATAGTGAAGCACTCACCTAACTGTATGATTATCATGGTCACCAACCCCCTGGATGCGATGACGCAGTTGGCTCTTCATACAAGTAAGTTTCCCAAGAACCGCGTCATGGGGCAGTCTGGCATTCTGGATTCGTCTCGCTTCAGGACGTTTATCGCGATGGAGCTCGGTGTATCAGTTGATGACGTTTTTGCGTGTCTCCTCGGAGGTCATGGCGATACTATGCTGGCAATCCCCAGACTGACCACCGTTGGCGGCATCCCGGTCACCGAACTTCTGCCCAAAGATACAATTGATGCTATTGTGGAGCGCACGGTTAAGGGCGGTGCGGAGATCGTTAGCCTTTTAAAGACGGGTAGTGCTTACTATGCCCCGTCAGCAGCAACGGTCCAGATGGTTGAGGCTATACTCTTCGATAAAAAGAAAATACTTCCCTGCTCGGCCTACCTCGAAGGAGAATACGGCATCTCCGGGGCGTATGTCGGTGTCCCGGCAAAGCTGGGATCCAACGGGGTGGAGCAGGTAATCCAGCTGAAGCTGACTGAGGAGGAGAGTGCAGCGCTCAGGCGTTCGGCGGATGCGGTGCTGGAGCTCGTTAAAATCATGAAGCTGGAATAAGAATGAGAACGATCGATAGTGCTCAGGTAACGGTGACTGTAGCACGCCTCTGTCAAGAGGCGAATTTCGATATCGGCGAAGATGTTCTGGACGCATTGAAGCGAGCCCGTGAAAAAGAGCAATCCCCCCTGGGGAAACAGGTCCTAGATCAGATACTGGAGAATAACAGTATCGCTACCAACCAGAAAATCCCCATTTGCCAGGACTGCGGTACCGCTGTGGTCTTTCTCGAATTAGGTCAGGATGCACATATTGCCGGAAGCGACCTTTACACCGCAGTGGAGGAAGGGGTGCGCCAGGGTTATGAGGATGGTTACCTGAGGAAGTCCATAGTAAGACAGCCCTTCTCAGCACGGTTGAACACCAAAGATAACACACCCGCCATGATCCATCTAGATATGGTGCCGGGTGACCAGTTAAAAATCGCGGTCATGCCCAAGGGTGGCGGCAGCGAAAACATGAGCCGTCTCACTATGCTTACCCCGGCTAAGGGTCGCCAGGGAGTGATTGACGTAGTGGTCAACTCAGTTGCAGAGGCCGGCTCTAATCCATGCCCTCCAGTTATCGTCGGTATCGGTATCGGTGGAACGGCGGACAAAGCAATGATACTGGCAAAAAAAGCGCTCCTGCGCCACTTGGGAGAGCCAAGTCCAGACCCCGAGGTAGCGGATCTAGAAAAGGAAATCCTGGAACGTATTAATAGCCTGGGTATCGGACCACAGGGATTCGGGGGGAGAACCACTGCCCTGGCAGTACATGCTGAGGTTTATCCTACACATATCGCCATGATGCCGGTAGCAGTAAACCTAAACTGCCATGCTGCCCGTCATAAGGAGGCTGTACTTTGAGCCAAAAAGCGACTATACAGAAATTAGTTGACATTTATATCATGGGCAAGCGCTATCAGGTTCCCCAAGGACTGACAATCCAAGACGCTCTGGAGTATGCTGGCTACCAGCTCATTCGCGGTGTCGGTTGCCGCAGCGGTTTCTGTGGTGCCTGTGGCACTATCTACCGTATTAAGGGAGAACCGCAGTTAAAGTATGCCCTTGCCTGCCAGACCGTTGTTGAGCCAGATATGTATCTGACGCAAATACCATTTTTCCCTACCGAGAAGGCAATCTACGATATCGAAGAGCTTGATCCCAGTGGGGAGCAGGTGCTCCAGCTCTATCCTGTTCTCTTAACATGCATGGGATGTAACTCCTGCACGAAGAGCTGCCCCCAGGATCTAGAGGTAATGGAATATATTGCCGACGCGATCCGGGGCAACATTGCCGGAGTAGCAGAGAAATCCTTCGACTGCGTTATGTGCGGGCTATGCTCAGCCAGATGCCCGGCGGGTCTGTCGCAACCTAACATCGCTCTGCTTTGCCGCCGGTTATACGGCCGCCATATAGCTCCCAGAGCAGAGCACCTGGCACAGCGTGTAGCCGAGGTAGAGAGCGGAAAGTTCGATAATGAGCTCAAGGCACTGATGAGTATGCCCGAGGATGAGTTGCGTCGCCGTTATGGTGAGCGCGATATAGAGCCCTAACAGAAGGAGAAGCAAAGATGTATCCACCTGAAATGCAGGAAAGCGTTGACAATGTCATAGCTACCAGGGAGCGACGCCTTAAGGAAAGCTACCCAGTGCTAAGCGCGGAGGAAAAGGCAACACTTCTCCAGGGCTTTCACCCCGATTCTATCGCCGGCGGGATGCGGGAATTACAGATAGGACCCAATAAAGGTGAACGCACGCCAAATGAACTGGCCGACCTGCTGGAGGGTAATAGCAGGATCGATCCCGATATTATTGATCTTAATACGGTGGATTATGACGTAGATGTCCTGGTCGTTGGTGGTGGTGGAGGGGGAGCTTCTGCAGCCCTCCTCGCGCAGGAGAATGATGCCAGCGTAATGCTGGTGACTAAACTGCGCCTGGGTGATGCGAATACCGTGGGGGCTGAAGGCGGTACCCAGGCAGCAACCAAACCTCAAGATTCCCCGGCCATCCATTACCTTGATGCCATGGGTGGCGGTGGCTTTACGAACATCCCGGCGTTAGTCGATGCCCTGGTTCATGATGCACCGGGGGTTATCCAGTGGCTGGAATCCCTGGGGATGATGTGGGGCAAGGAGCCAGACGGCACGCTGCTGACCGAGAGCGGAGGCGGGACATCGCGAAAAAGAATGCATTCCGCCCGGGATTATACCGGCCTGGAAGCAATGCGGGTTCTGCGCGATGAGGTGCGGAACCGCGGGATAGAGGTGTTAGAGTTTGCTCCTGTCGTGGAACTGGTGATGGACGAACAAGGACAGGTAGCAGGGGCAGTTCTCATTAACTTCGAGACCGATGAAATGGTTTTAGTGAGGGCCAAGACAATAATTCTTGCCACCGGCGGCGGGGGTCGTCTGCACTATCAGGGCTTCCCCACCACCAACCATTACGGCGCCACTGCTGATGGCCTGGTTATCGCCTACCGCGTTGGCGCAAAGCTTATCTTCATGGATACAATGCAGTATCACCCCACAGGTGTGGCCTATCCCGAGCAAATCGTGGGACAACTGGTTACAGAGAAAGTCAGGGGGCTCGGTGCTCAGCTGGTGAACGCTGAGGGTAAACAGTTCATCTACCCCTTGGAGACCCGGGATGCCGTGGCTTCATCTATAATCCGCGAGTGTAAGGATCGCGGCAAGGGCATAACTACATCGACGGGACAGTTGGGCGTGTGGCTGGATTCGCCTATGATTGACGTGCTGCGTGGCCCGGGAACCATTGCCCGAGAATTGCCTGCCATGCTACGTCAGTTTCAGCGTTTCGACATCGATATGAGCAAGGAGCCCGTACTGACCTACCCCACACTGCATTATCAAAACGGGGGAATCTTGATCGATGATCAGGGAAGGACCACCATCCCTAACCTTTTCGCCGCTGGCGAAGTAGAGGGAGGTGTACACGGCCGAAACCGGCTCATGGGCAATTCCACTCTGGATATATTTGTTTTCGGACGACGGGCGGGCAAGGCGGCAGCAGAGCGCGCCAGGGAGACGAAGCCGGGGAAACTGACCCTGGAGCACGTACGCCAGTGGCAGCGCCAGCTTAAAGAGGCGGGGCTTGAAGGAAGACCCCGTTCTCCCATACTGATCCCCGACTATACCCGCCATGGACGCATCGCCAGCCTCAGCGGAAGTTTTGCCAGCGGGCTTGAGTAATGCAGGATTATATACTAAAGGGCCAGACTGATGTTAGCCAGATCGAGGGCATACTTGATATCGTGTTAAATTCCTCATGTCCCCCGGTAGCACGGTGCCGTTTGCTATCAAGTGGATTCGCTCCGCATCATACCCTTAATGTAGAAGAGGATATCGCCGGGAGCGTTGCCTGCCTCGGCTGCGGCAACTGCATTGATATTTGTCCCGTGCTGTCCCGTGAGCCTGCCCGTATGAAGAAAACGGCCCAGCGCAGCTCTATGGCCTTGGAGACACTGGTGGGGGAGGACTGTGACCGCTGTTTCAACTGCGTACTCTCCTGCCCACAGGTGGATACGACCATCAAGCACTATATCGTTAATCGGCACATGGTCGAGGCGATGTCCCGTCTCGAAACACGGATCGGCGATGAGAAAGAGCCCGACCTGGACCTTTATGTAGAAGAGGCGTTGATCTAACCTCCAGGAGGAATTTTAGAGTGGACTTTGCTATTCCCGAAGAGCTAAAGATGGTTCAAGCCTCTGTAAGGAAGTTTGTAAAAGATGAGCTCATGCCCTTGGAGAGGGATATCCTGGGGCGTGAGGGCGACCCTACTACCGGCAGGGTAATGCTTCCCCCAGAGGAAGAGGAGCGGCTGTTCAACATGGTGCAGGAGATGGGGCTGTGGGGAGTGAGCGTTCCCGAGGAGTTAGGAGGCGTGGGACTACCAGCGCTGGGGGTTTGTCTCGTCGAGGAGGAACTCGCCAAGTGCGTCGTCCCTTTCAACTTTGGCGATATCTCTCCCATCCTTTTCGATGCTGATGAGGAGCAAAGAAAAAACTATCTGCAGCCTCTCATAGATGGCGAGAAGCACGCCTGCCTCGCCCTCCTTGAAGCTGATGGATCTGACCCTGCCACGATGAATACCACCGCGGTTAGCGAGGATGGCTATTATATCATTAACGGACGCAAGATTTGTGCGGTAAATGCTATCGATGTCGGCAATTTTACCATGGTCTTCGCTGTCACTGACAGAGAGAAAGGTGCCCGTGGAGGCGTTACCTGCTTTCTCGTAGACCGTGATACCCCTGGATTCACCACAACTGGTGGTGGCGAGCGGGCGGGACGGCATGCCCAAGTGGTGGAGCATATCAATCTTATCTTCGATAATTGCCGTGTTCCTGCCAAGAATATTCTCGGTAAAGAGGGAGAGGCATTCTACCTGGGCATGAAATGGCTACCCGCAAGACGCATTGTGAGGGGAGCCAGGTGTGTCGGTGCGGCGGAGCGGCTGCTTGAGATATCCAAGGAGTATGCCAAGAATTGGCAATCTCTAGGCCGCCTGATTGAGCAGCGGCCCAGCGTACAGCGGGACCTAGCTGATATGGCTATTGAGATTCATGCTACCAGACTAATGGTGTTCCACGCAGCCTGTAAGGCGGATGAAGAGAAGGATATCCATCAGGAGGCTGCCATGGTGAAGGTGTTTGCCACCGAGATGGTGGAAAGAGCGGCGGACCGCGCTACCCAGATCCATGGCGGGCCTATTTACACCAAAGAACTGCCTTTATCCAGATTGTGTCGAAACGCCATCGCGGCAAGCACATCAGAGCAGGCCTTAGAGCTCCAGCGGGCTATCATTGCCCGAGACCTCTTAAGATATTGATTGGAGGATGGCGATGTCGAAGCGGATTACCTCACCCCTTGACGATAATACTATTAAGGACCTGAAAGCAGGAGATCAGGTTTTAATCAATGGAATAATCTACACTGCCCGTGATGCCGCACATAAGAGGTTGACCGAAGCCCTGGACCGTGGCGAGGATCCGCCATTCGATTTCCGTGGTCAGACACTTTATTATATGGGACCCTCACCGGCTAAGCCGGGACAGGTTATCGGTGCCGCCGGGCCAACCACCAGCGGGCGCATGGACACATATACCCCTCGTCTCATTGCCTCAGGGCTCAAGGGCATGATCGGAAAGGGCAGCCGCTCTCCCGATGTGAAAGAGGCCATGGTGAAGTACAAAGCAATCTACTTCGCTGCCATAGGGGGAGCCGGGGCCCTCATCGCCCGTTCAATAAAGAAGGTGGAGGTGATGGCCTACGAGGATCTCGGAGCAGAAGCGATCAGGCGTCTTGAGGTGGAGGACTTTCCGGCCACCGTGGTGAACGAAGCATATGGTGGGGATTTATATGAAGAGGGGAAAGCTAAGTACCGCAAGGACTAGGACCGACCAGAGCATTTTTATGATCCTCCATTTTCTCCACAGGCCCTCTCAAAAAAGCCCGAAATTTTCGTAAACCTCTATAGGAGCACTAATGGATCTAAAGGTTGACCTGGAATGGGGCGATGAGGGGGTAATCCCGGAAACGATTCATCCCGACACTGCCTTCATCTTTGATAAAATGGGGGATGTAATCCAGGAAATGGTTGCCCCCGATATCGGAGAGATGGTGCTGGATATCGGATGCGGCAGGGCAATCGATGCCCTGGCTCTGGCAAAACGGGGTGCCAGAGCAATCGGTCTAGACCCATCGGGAAGGATGATAAGGGAAGCCAAAAACCATATTAACAATAGCGATATTCACCTCGTTCGTGGGATCGGTGAGGCGCTTCCGTTTAAAAAGCGTTCCCTGGATAAGATAATATGTAAAGGCGCGCTAGACCACTTTGTTGACATGCCCAAGACGATGGCGGATATGTCTCAGTCGCTCAAACCGGGAGGTAGTGCGATAATCGCTATAGCTAACTTTGAAAGCCTTAGCTGTCATTTGGGGAGAAGCTGGTTTCCTGTCGTGAAAATGTTTTACCGCCAACAGGATGGTATACATCCATGGATACCTCCTGCTGACCATAACTACAAATTCGACTGCCCGATGTTGAAACAGACAGTTGCATGTGATTTCGATATAGAGAAAATAAGAGGGATGTCCCTGCTCTGGACCGCCCCTTACTGGGGAAAGTTTCTCTCTCTATTGCCCCGGCGGGTCTCATCAGCCATCCTGGCATCCCTCGATAGAATCGCCCGCCGGCTCCCTTCACTGAGCGATGTAATTATCGTTAAGATCACCCCAAAGGTCGCTTAAGCCTGCAGACCTCATCATAAACATCAACAACCTGTTTCGCTGTCTGCTCCCAGGTGAAGTGGCGCGTCACCCTTCTCCTCCCTTCACTACTCAGCCTATGCTGCAACATTTCATCCTCTAGCAAACCCTTGATTGCCTTGGCCAGGGCATTAGGATCCTGGGGAGGCACCAGAATACCGCTCTTCCCATCCCCAACCACCTCGGGAAGCGCACCAGCCCTGGTAACGATTACCGGCACCTCACAGGCCATAGCCTCCGCAGCAGGAAGACCAAACCCCTCATAAACGGATGGGGTAACGGCGATATGAGAAGAAGAGTATTTCCGAACCAACTGCTCATTAGTTACTCTCCCGGTAAATTCGACCATATCCTCGAGCCCATACTCATTCACGAGATCAAGGGCATATGTATCATTTTGTTCGATCTTGTCCACCACGGTTAATTTAAGTGCCACGTTATCCTGTTTCAGCAATCGCAATGCCTGAAGTAGGAAAATGATGCCCTTTTTACGGTCGCTCGTCCTGCCGACCATGATAAGACGGCCCGGCCCATCCTCTGACCCCACACCAATCCCATCCACATTCCGGAACAAATCGGTGTCGATACCGGGGTACACCATCCTCATCTTGCTCTCGCGAATTCTGAATTCCCGGCCCACCTCCCGTGTCGAGCTCTCCGAGTCCGTGATGATCATATCCAGTCGCCGGGCAACGATCCCCTGCATTAGCGGGGGATAGAGAAGGAGCTGCCTAATTTTTTTCCAAACGCTTGTTTCCTGTGCAAGGTCCGCCCTCGTATCAATGGGTAAGGGGTGATGAATGGTAGCGACCACAGGAATTTGTAGCGTCTTCATCAGCAGCAGACCATAGGCGAGGCACTGGTTATCATGAATTAC
>JAVLBD010000089.1:0-5972 GCA_031581405.1 Dehalococcoidia bacterium | reverse complement strand
CTGTGTCGGGCAGAAGGGTGTCAGCGGTTGTCACTCCGCTGTTCGTAAGGCGCAGGCGGCCCTCGTTGACAAGCGCCCGAACGATGTTCTGTTGTTGCGGTCGCTGCTCCCAGTACTTACGCAAGAAGAAAACACACTCGACAGAGTAGACGCGTTGTGGCTCCTGCAATAATTCATTGATGGCACGGTCGAGGTTTCGTACAACACGTTGGTGAAAGTACTCCTCCGAGGTAAGCTTCCAGTTCGGGTCCCAGTGGCTCGATTCGGCAAAGATAATCACTCTTTCAGCATCATCGGGAATACCGAGTTTGCAGCGCAGGGACTTCTCGCGCTCCTGTTCACTATGCTGCAGAGTGGCATTATTTTTTATCATCGGCTTCATAATAAAAAAATTAAATACTGCTATCTGCCGACGGTCGTAACAGATCGCGGATTATATGGGTTACCCGATAATGGGTGGTCCCTTAATTGTAGCCTAAAGCATTGAAAGACTATGCTCCGACACCATGCTGCCAGCGTAGCCTTGCCTGACGACCCCCTCCCATGCAACGGCTGCGCAGCGGTTAAGGATGTTATAGGGCGTAGCCGTAGCAATCCCCTTCTCCCACAGGTGAGCGGAGCAGATGTGGCCATCGTTCCCTATCTGCTGACCCCCATCTCTGGGAGCTTTACAATAATTGAGGGCTGATCAGGGGGTAGCAGCTATCATGCCGCAGTCGGTTCGTTTTCGCGTTCGAACAGCTTGATCATCAGCGCAAGGTCACCGTCCACCTTGTACTTGCCCTCCATCAGCATCTGAGGCCCTTCGGCTTTACCAGTCATTATGTCCATCCATACTTCAAAGGGCGACTCGATCGTCAGGTCGGGACTAGTGCTAGTGCCGATGCTGGCCTCCACTTCATCTTTATTGACTGTGAAGTAGCACGATCCGCTGTTCTCCCCGGAGAAATGGAACTGTACGAGAACACGAGAGTTATCCGCGGCTTGCCTGTTTAAGCCATAGGGCATGAGGAGCATGAAGGTTTCAATAGAATCGGGGCGAGCCACCATCTTCCTATCGTGAAACTGTGGCATAGTTACCCCCTCATTTATGCATGTATTCCAGGCGAGATTGCCCACGGTTGCAAAGGTAGAACGGTCCTGAATCGGCTGCTTTATCCGATCCATAGTGTCCTGTTCAATGCGCCCGGACTGTATCAGTTCATGCCCCGCTTCTCTTGTGGCAGCCAGTATGTCATCGGCTGTATCCCTGGCCAATCTGCTCACGAGAAACTCAGCCATAGGCCTGTAGATCTCAGCGACTAGTTCTCGGCCTTCCCAATCGTATAAGTAGTGTAGCAGGGCTGACAGCATGTTGAACTCGGATTCTTCGGGGAAACCGCAAACCGAAAGCCACACGGCTTTGGGCAGTTGGTGACGAAGTGGGTGGCAAGTCCTGCAGTCGTTCTGTTCGAAGAACGGTTGGTATGCCGGGAGACTGCGTTCCAGGAATCTCCTCATTATTCCGTTCATTGAGTGGATATATAGTGGTGTAGCATGGACTACGAGATCGGCCTGCAGCAGCTTGGGGAATAGCTCGTTGGTCATGTCGTCCTTGTGGACGCATCGACCGGGAGTCTTGGTCCAACAAGTATAGCAGCCACGGCAGTCCTTGATCTTCTTGTTACGTAGGGCTACGACCTCCACATCGGCTCCCGCATTTCGCATACCGCCGACGAGTTGAGTGAGCATGAGTTCTGTCATACTATGACGGCTACTACGGGGGCTCGAATTGAGTGCCAATACTCTCATGATGACCTCCTTTTCACAAACCGGGTCTATGTCTCTATCGACCTCGCCCATGCCGTTATTCACGTTTTTCCCATTGCTGAAATCCTATCACGTAGGGCAGTCGTAGGTATAACGCATCATATCACATCTGTCAACACGGCGAGAAGAGGACTATCGGGGCAGTTTCAACAGAGAGGTGCTGAATTTCCTTCCGGGGCGTTGACTTCAGCGATGAGTCTCTGTCCGTGAATAATTGTGAGTATTTTAAAGGCTACCCATAAGGGGTGGCCTTTATCTTACTAGCACAACCTCACGACGAAGTTTTGTAACTACATCATACCCGCACAGGTAAAGCCATAGACGCAATCCACCTGGCTAAAATGTGTCTATTGTGTTGCAATCGCCAACATACTGGATGAGTACAGCTAAGTTGATTGACAACCTCTCTGAGGATACGATAAACTCAAGATGGTTAATTCCTTCACAATACCTAACGGAGAGGTGCTATGCCGAGTAAAAGCAAACAGGAATGGCGGGATTCCATACTGCAGAAAACGCTACAGAAGGCCCCGGAGCGCCAGGAACGTTTCGAGATAAGCTCCGGGACCGAGGTTGAGCCTTTATATGCCCCCGAGGATATCGCCGGTAGCGACTATAATGAAGCTGTCGGCTACCCCGGCGAGTACCCCTTCACCAGAGGTATACAGCCTACCATGTATCGGGGAAGGCTTTGGACTATGCGGCAGTACGCAGGGTTCGCCTCTGCCGAGGAGTCCAACAAACGTTACCGCTACCTGCTGGAGCAGGGGCAGACTGGTTTAAGCATTGCCTTTGATCTGCCTACCCAGATTGGCTATGATTCAGATCACCCGCTGGCCCAGGGAGAGGTGGGGAAGGTGGGTGTCGCCATCGATAGCCTTGCGGATTTGGAGGTGTTATTTCAGGAGATACCTCTGGATAAGGTGAGCACATCGATGACGATAAATTCCACTGCACCTATCTTGCTGTCGATGTATCTTGTCCTGGCTCAAAAGCAGGGGGTTGATCTAACGAAGCTGGACGGCACCATCCAAAATGACATATTGAAGGAATATATTGCACGCGGCACCTATATTTTCCCCCCACGCCCCTCAATGCGATTGATTACCGATGTCTTCAAATACTGTGGAGAGAACGTGCCGCGATGGAACACGATAAGCATTAGCGGCTATCATATCAGGGAGGCTGGGTCTACCGCATCTCAGGAACTAGCGTTCACCCTGGCCGACGGCATTGCCTATGTTCAGGCTGCCATAGACGCAGGGCTCAATGTGGATAAGTTCGCTGGTCGACTTTCATTTTTCTTCGCCTCTCATAATAACCTGTTCGAAGAGGTGGCCAAATTTCGGGCAGCGCGCCGATTGTGGGCGAGGATAATGAAGGAACGCTTTGGAGCTCAGGAGCCTCGCTCCTGGATGCTTCGCTTTCATACCCAAACAGGAGGCTCTACCCTCACCGCGCAGCAACCCGATAATAATGTGGTTCGTACCGCGATGCAGGCGCTAGCCGCTGTTCTTGGGGGAACGCAGTCGCTTCATACTAATTCCCGCGATGAGGCATACGCGACACCAAGCGAGGAGGCGGTGACCATTGCATTGAGAACGCAGCAGCTACTTGCCTATGAAAACGGGATTGCCGATAGTGTGGATCCCTTGGCTGGCTCATATCTCGTAGAATCACTGACCGATACTATAGAGGCTGAGGCGATTGATTATATAGAGAAGATCGACGGAATGGGTGGTGCAATGCACGCTATCGAGCAGGGATTCCCTCAGAGGGAGATACAGGATAGCTCATATCGCTACCAGAAGGCCGTTGAGGCTGGTGAGAAGGTTATCGTAGGGGTAAACAAGTTCGTTTCCACCTATGCTAAGCTACCGCTGCTTCGTCTCGACCCCGAGGTGGCGAACAAACAGAGGGAGCGGTTGGCCAATCTGAGGCGGGATAGGGATAACGTTAAGGTAAAAGCTGCCCTCAGTAACCTGGAGGGAATCGCCAAGGGCACAGACAACACCGTCCCTGCCTTTATGGAATGCGTGGCGGCATATGCTACTATCGGCGAGATATGCGATGTGCTCCGCGGCGTCTTCGGGGAGCAGCGGGAATTTGGCTCATTCTAATTACATCTTATCAGGCAAAAAGGTAAAAAGGGAGGGAATAAATGATCAAGGGTGTTGATCACATTGCTATAGCGGTTAATAGCGCTGATGAAGCGCTGAGTGTCTTTGACAACGTCTTCGGTCTGAAGGCGGATCACATAGAGGAGATCCCTGACCAGGGGGTTAAAGCGGCAACCGTTCGCGTTGGCGATACCAATATCGAGTTTATAGAACCTATCAATCCAGAGGGTGGAGTCGCGAAATTCCTCCAAAAGAAGGGCGAAGGCATTCATCATATCTGCATTGAGGTGGACAATATCGATGAGGAGCTTAATTCGCTTGCGGCAAAGGGCGTAGAGCTTATCGATAAACAGGCGAGGAAGGGGCTTGCCGGGATGATCGGTTTCCTGCACCCTCGTGCCACCAAAGGGGTGCTCATCGAGCTCGTTCAGAAAGTCTGATTAAGGGGGGCTATCGTGGCAGAAGCGATACGAGTGTTGATTGCTAAACCGGGATTGGATGGACATGACCGGGGTGCTAAATATATAGCGCGTACCCTGCGGGATGCGGGAATGGAGGTTATCTATAGTGGGCTTCGCCAGACTCCTGAGATGATCACTGAAACCGCGCTTCAGGAGGATGTTAATGTCGTAGGGCTGAGCATTCTATCCGGTGCACACCGGGACCTGTTACCTGCCATAACAGCGCAGCTTAAGGAGAAAGGACTGGATGTCATTGTGATTGCCGGGGGCATCATACCGGAGGATGATATTCCCTTCCTTAAGCGGGTAGGAATAAGTGCGGTCTTCGGCCCAGGTACCCCTTCTCAGGGGATTGCAGACTATATTACGCAAGCTGTGGCATCGGAAAAAGCATAATAGGGAGATCAGATGACGAAGCGACAGATGAAACTTACCTTTCCCTCGGAGCTTGTTACCGCACCGCTGATCTATAATCTAGTTCAGGATTATAGAATAATGACGAATATTCACCGTGCCGATACTGCTGGGGAGCAGGGATGGGTGGTGCTGGAGATGGAGGGAAGCGATGAGGATATCGAGCAGGGTCTGGCGTGGGTAACGGCTAAGGGGGTAGAGGTAGAGGTGATAGATAGCGAGCAGTAGTCAGGAAAATATGGAGGCTCATCTTCGAGGGTAATCAAGAAGCTTTTCAACATGAGGTAGCTGAAATAGTCTCAATCAACCCCCTAAATCCCCCAATCTTGGGGGATTTTTAAAGCTGGGGGACACCCCCAGACCCCCGTTAGGAAGGATCCTGCACCTCTTTTTCAGATGTCCTAGTAAATATCCTCACAACTAGCGAATTGTAAAAGCTGCTGAAACAATTTCAATGAATCCTCAAAGCCCCCCATCTTTGGGGGCTTTTATATCTGGGGGATACGCACAGGCTCTCACCAGGAAATATCCTATACCTCTTTTCCTGCTATCTCGATTAATGATGAGACTCTTTGCCCCGCCACTTTGTTCCCTTCTGCCTCTGGGCGAGTCTCACCGCCTCATCGGTAGGCCTATAACTAGCGAGGAAGGACTCCCTATAGGAAGGAAATCTCTCATCAAGGATGCTTATCCTGATTTCCTCCATCAGTCTCATGAGAAAGCGCAGATTATGCATAGTGGCGAGCCTGTAGGCTAGTAGCTCATCGCATCGGAAAAGGTGGTGAAGGTAGGCTGCGGAGAAGTTTTTACAGGTATAGCAATCGCAACCCTCATCCAGTGGACCGTCCTGATCCTTGAAATGAGCATTCCTGATGATTTTTCGGCCATAGCGGGTGAAAAAGCCGCCGTTCCTTGCGATGCGGGTGGGGAGGGCGCTATCAAAGATATCGATCCCCCGCGAGATACCAGCGAAAAGGTCCTCGGGTGATCCCACACCCATTAGATAGCGGGGCTTATCCTCCGGGAGCAGTGCTACCGTTTCTTCCACGATAGCGTTAGTTACTTCTTTGGGCTCACCAATGCTCAACCCACCGATGGCGTAGCCGGCAAACCCTAAAGCGGTGAGGGAACTCACTGAATGGCGGCGAAGCTCCATAAAGGCTCCTCC
>JAVLBD010000088.1:0-6058 GCA_031581405.1 Dehalococcoidia bacterium | reverse complement strand
GTAAGAAGAATAAAAGCGGCGCCAAATTCTGCGAGAGCTGCGGCGCAGCCCTGGGGGGCACTTAAACATTTGTTCGGAAGACAGAAGCCTAGCTATCAATAGCTCTTAAATCAGCGGGTGTAACTCAGTGGTAGAGTACTTGCTTCCCAAGCAAGGGGTCGTGGGTTCGAATCCCATCACCCGCTCCATCTAGTTTTCTCTTTTGCTTAACTTTTAGCATTGCTCTCCCCTTTCTTAGCCTTCGGTTTCCTCTTCTATTTATAGCTTTTATAGTCCCGATTATATAAGAGCACCTCTATAGGTTTGCTATCCTGATCGCCTGCGCAAGCACACTTCATTGTGACACCCTATTGGCTCATGTATAATACGTGAAAAGAGGCAGATGTGTATAGCGAATTCCTCTTTCGTGAGCGATAGTGGTCTGTATGGCTAATGTAACAGGGACAGGGGAGCCATCTTGAATCAGGGACGAAAAGGTCGAAAAGAGCGAAAATTCGTATGCCAGCAATGCGGCAGGGAAAGCATAAAGTGGCTCGGTCACTGCCCCGATTGCGGGGGGTGGAATACTTTAGTGGAAACGATACGTACTCCAATAAGCCACTCCGGTCACTCCCGTCTCTCCTTAAATCCCCCTCAGGAGCTTTCGCTAGTATCGGATGAGGAGACTCCACGGCTCGCCATCTCCCTGGCTGAGTTTAATAGAGTCCTGGGAGGGGGAATCGTACCCGGTTCACTGGTCCTCATCGGAGGCGACCCGGGGATCGGCAAATCGACCCTGCTATTGCAGGTGTCCGCTGCGGTAGCTCAGGACGGTGGAAAGGTACTCTATATCACCGGCGAGGAATCACTCGGCCAGGTAAAGCTGAGATCAAAACGCCTGGAACTGGGGGGTGAACAGCTTTTCATTCTGCCTGAAACAGACTTAGAGTCCATCTTGGAACACCTGGCAGAGGCGTCCCCTGATCTGGCGATAATCGATTCTATTCAAACGGTGCATCTCGATGGGCTGGATGCGGCGCCAGGGAGCGTGGGGCAAATCCGCGAGTGCACTATGAGATTAATGCAATGGTCAAAAATCGCCAATGTCCCCATATTAATCAGCGGGCATGTTACCAAGGATGGTGCCATTGCAGGCCCCCGGGCGCTGGAGCATATAGTTGACGTAGTGCTCTATCTTGAGGGTGAACCATTCAGCGCTTACCGGCTGCTCAGAGGTGTGAAGAATCGTTTCGGCTCAACCAACGAGGTGGGCATTTTTGAAATGAGGAGTCAGGGTCTGGTCGAGGTGGATAACCCCTCCGAGGCCTTCCTGTCGCAGCGGGCAAAAGAGGCTGTAGGCTCCGCTGTCGTGCCCACCCTTGAAGGAACAAGGCCGCTCCTCGTAGAGATTCAGGCGCTCACCAGCACCACCAGCTTTGGCTTACCCCGACGCACCGCCAATGGCGTCGATTTCAATCGTCTTCTCTTGATTACTGCAGTTCTCACCAAGCGGGCGGGGCTCTCCCTGGGGAGTCAGGATATCATGGTCAATGTTGCTGGTGGGCTCAAAGTTAGTGAACCCGCCGCCGATCTGGGCATCGCCCTCGCTATTGCCTCCAGCCTCCGTGGCACCGCCATAGACCCAAATCTGGTAGCCATCGGTGAACTGGGACTCTCCGGTGAGCTAAGGGCAGTGCCCCACCTGGAGAGGAGGCTTAACGAGGCAGCGAAGCTGGGATTCAAGCGCTGTCTCCTCCCCACTACAACGAAACCCGACGCTCCCCAGGGAATGGAGCTCATCGCCGTGGCATCGGTGAGGGAGGCATTGAAAATGATCCCCGCTAAAGCCAAACAGTCTTCCACTGAACTGTAGATATTCACGCTAACCAAAAGGTAATAAAAGATCGAGAAAGTGGAAAAGCTAGCACAACTTAAATCACTGCTTAATGATCTTGGCTCAGTGCTCGTCGCCTACTCCGGTGGTGTCGATAGCACGCTCCTGGCTTCCCTATCCCATGAGATTCTCAGTGAGCGGTCGCTGGCAATCACTGCTCGTTCGCCTATTTTCACGCCCGTAGAGATAAGCCAAGCAGAATCTCTGGCGCTACGTCTTGGTCTCCGCCATGTCATTATTGATACCAATCAGCTTGAAGATCCATCCTTTGTAGCCAACGATCCCCAGCGCTGCTACTATTGCAAGCGGGCGCTCTGCCAACGATTGAAAAACATCGCTAATGAAGAGGGGTTAGCTTTCGTTCTTGACGGCACTAACTACGATGACCAGGCCGATTTTCGTCCCGGGAGAAATGCTGCTGTGGAATTGGGTGTCCGCAGCCCCTTGCTTGAGGTTGGCCTCACCAAGAAAGAGATTCGCGCTCTATCTCGAAGCATGGGCCTCCCTAACTGGGAGAAACCGTCCTCGCCCTGCCTCGCTACCCGCCTCCCCCACGGCACCCCGATTACGCTCGACCTCCTTGCCCTCATCGATAAGGCTGAGCAGTCTCTGGCTAAACTAGGGCTCACACAATTCCGTGTGCGCCACCACGGCCCTATAGCCCGCATAGAGGCAAGCCCCAATGACATGGCGCTCTTTGCCGATGAAAAAACAAGGCTTCGGGCGAAGGAAGAGCTTCATGACCTGGGGTATACCTATGTCACCCTGGACCTCGCCGGCTATCGCCCCTCGGGCAAAAAGGGCTCACAGCTGGATAGTGCCTCTCTGACCTTATGAGATACTTAATTAAAAAGTAAAGACCCATCCCGAAAAGGACGAAAAAGGAGAGAGTTTTGAAAGTAGGCTATCTCGATTGTTACTCCGGCCTCAGCGGAGACATGATATTGGGAGCACTCTTGGACTGCGGGCTCTCTCTAGACCTCTTGACTACAGAGCTTGCCAGGCTCCCCATCGCCGGCTATAGAATATACGCCCAGCCGATGAAGCGGGGTATCATAACCGGAACCCAGGCAACGGTTCATTTGGAGGGGAGAACCTCAGAACAGCGTTGTCTAAATGATATTCTCGATCTGATCCAAAAAAGCAGTCTTAACCAGCATATAAAAGAACGGAGCATGCTCATCTTCAAGCGCCTTGCTGAAGCGGAGGCAAGGGTACATTGCATCCCAATAGCCGAGGTCCATTTTCACGAGGTTGGGGCTATCGATGCCATCATCGACATAGTTGGTGCGGTAATTGGGCTTGACCATCTTAGGATCGAGGCTCTCTTTTCGTCCCCGTTGCCTTCCGGGTCCGGCACCGTCGAAACCCGGCATGGCATTATCCCCATTCCCGCACCGGCAACATTAGAGCTCATCGTCTCATCGGGTGCCCCAATCAGAGCCACTCCTGACCGTGATATGGAGCTTGTTACCCCTACCGGGGCAGCCATCGTCACCACCCTGGCCTCATTTGAGCGTCCCACCATATCCCTCCAGCGAATTGGTTATGGCGTCGGGGCCTGCGAAACAACCGCTATCCCCAATGTGCTGCCCCTCTGGCTGGGGGAAACGATAGAGGAGGAACATAGGGACGACGAAGCGAAGGGTGAAGAACGAAAAATCCTGCTACTGGAGACCAACATCGACGACATGAGCCCCGAGCTTCTTGGCTATATAATGGATCGCCTCTTTGAGCAGGGCGCCCTTGATGTTTGGTTCACCCCAATACAGATGAAGAAGAACCGTCCTGCGGTGATGCTCAGCGTCCTCGCCCCTCTTACTGCCGAGGGGCAGGTTGTAGAGACACTCCTCCGTGAAACCTCCACCATCGGCTTGCGAGTACAGCCAGTGCTACGCCACTACGCCTCGCGGGAGGAAGTCCAGGTAGATTCAAGCCTTGGACGGGTAGCGGTAAAGGTGAAACGCCTTCATGGAGAAATAGTCGGCATCTCCCCTGAGTATGAGGATTGCCGCCGTCTCGCCGAGGAGCATGGCCTCCCGCTCAAGGAGATATTTCGTATCGTCACCGCCGAGGCCAGCGCCAAGCTCATTGGAAAGTAATCACATGCTTGATCCTGAGAAAGAGGGATCAGCGGTCAAACTCCCTCCCCCAAAGGAACGGGGAGAAATGTCTCTTGAGGAGATTATCGCCAAAAGAAGATCGGTACAAGAAAGCAAGGGGAACCTTTATCCCTTTCCCAGCCCTCCCAGGTTTTATGGGATAAGGTAAAGCCCATGTATATAATACCCCTGGGCAAATCGATGTTACTTTATCGCCCTATCATACAAAGCAGCATATAAAGGAAACAGAAAAATATTCTCCCGATACTACGTTTACAAAGGCGTGGAGCCTTTTCTCAGTAGCCAGTACTCCAGGCTATCGGCAAGCGCCAGCCAGCTGGCTTCGATAATATTGGTAGAGCTGCCAACCGTGCGCCACTCCTGCTCCCCATCGCTCGACTCGATGAGCACCCTGACCCTGGCCCCTGTACTCTCAGCCCCTTCTATAACACGCACTTTATAGTCCACCAGGCGCACTACCTTAATTTCAGGATAGAAAAACTGAAGCGCTTTTCGCATTGCAGCATCAAGAGCATTAACCGGACCGTTTCCCTCAGCTGCGGTATGGATCACCTCACCACGCACCTTAACCTTCACCGTGGCCTCGGATAACATCTCCTCCCTCTCCTCTATCGTGGAAGGTCGGCGCCTTTTCTCCACCACCACCATGAAATCAACCAGCTCGAATGGTGATTGGTAATCTGGCTGACCGCGACGGACGAGCAGCTCGAAGGAGGCCTCGGCATCCTCATACTGGAAGCCGCGGCTTTCCATGGCTTTGACGCGTTCCAGGATGGCGCGCGCCTCTTCACCCTCAGGGAGAAACTCCAACCCCTGTTCCCGAGCTTTATAAATAATGCCCCTCTTTCCTGAAAGCTCGGATACGAGCGTTCGAAATGCGTTTCCCACCAAATCCGGATCGACATGCTGATAGCTCTTGCCCCACTTCATCATGGCATCAACGTGGAGGCCGCCCTTATGGGCAAAAGCGCTGGCCCCTACGTAGGGAAGGTGGGAATCAAATGTTAGGTTGGCAACCTCACTGACATAGTGCGCGACCTCGCTCAGCCTGGCAAGCTGTTCATCACTGATGCAATCGATGCCCATCTTGAGCTTGAGAGCAGGAATGATAGAGCAGAGATTGGCATTGCCACAGCGCTCTCCATAGCCGTTTATTGTTCCCTGAGCCTGGGTAGCACCGGCCTGTATTGCAGCCAGTGTGTTGGCAACAGCAAGCTCGGCATCGTTATGGGTGTGGATGCCCAGTGGGGTTCCGGTAGCCTTTCGAGCAGCATCGCAGGCAGCACTTATTTCTCCGGGCATGGTCCCACCGTTGGTATCACAGAGGACAAGGCATTCGGCACCTGCTTCAGAAGCAACTTTTAAGGTCTCAAGAGCATAGGAGGCATTCGCCTTATAGCCATCAAAAAAGTGTTCCGCATCGAAGAAGACCCTTTTCCCCTTAGATTTGAGATAGCCTATGGAGTCGGCAACCATGCGCAAGTTCTCGTCCAGGGTGGTATCCAACACCTGGGTAACCTGGAGATCCCAGCTTTTACCAACAATAGTTACTACATCAGTTTTGGCATCGAGCAGGGAGCTAAGATTGGGATCCTTTTCCGCTTCTATTTTGGGACGTCTTGTGCTGCCAAATGCGACCAAGACAGCGAAGGACAGGTTGAGACTCTGGGCCTTAGAAAAAAATTCCTCGTCTTTGGGATTCGAGCCCGGCCAGCCACCTTCGATAAAGTGAACTCCAAGCTCATCGAGCTTCTTGGCGATGCGGAGCTTGTCCTCCACGGTGAAGGATATGCCCTCCCGCTGAGCCCCATCGCGAAGTGTAGTGTCATAAAGCTGGACCTGTATCAACACTACCTTCTAACTTACCCTCTTCGCTACTATATCCCCCATCTCCCGTGTCCCCACCTTTTTCTTGCCTTCCTCCATGATATCATAGGTGCGGTAGCCCTGTTCCAGGGCATAGCTTACCGCTTCTTCAATCGCATCCGCACCCTCAACCAACCCCAATGAGTAGCGGAGCATCATAGCGACGCTCATGATCTGAGCGATGGGATTGGCAATG
>JAVLBD010000087.1:0-6085 GCA_031581405.1 Dehalococcoidia bacterium | reverse complement strand
CCACCGGTTCATCTGACGCTAGCCTCCCGAGAATTTACTTCGGTTCGCTTTTTTGCTGCCGTATCTCTACCCATTGGATAGGTTCAGCGCCGAACGTGTATTGTTTAATTAGAGTGACTGCACTTAGATAAGTGCGTAGACGAAAAACTCCTTCGGCCCGCTTTTTCTCCCAGTCTGTGCTGCTTGCCTCGAAACCTACCCATGCTAAATCTTTAAAAAACTGCAGTTCATAGCCGTCGTTAAATTTTACTCTTGGTGCGGCATCAAGCTCCTGAAAAGCAGTTGCAGGAATTAGTCGATAAGTAATGAAGAACTGTGATGTCATATCTTGCTTTCTGCCTTTCTATAACTCCTTCACCACCCCCTGAACCAGGGCCTGGGTCTTCATCGGCAGCCCCCAGATTTGGATGAATCCCACCGAGGCGCTCTGGTCGAACTCATCGCCCTCTTCGTAGGTAGCCAGACCGAAGCTGTAGAGCGACTTGGGCGACTTTCGCCCCACAACCGTCGCTTTCCCCTTTAGTAGCTTCACCCGCACCGTGCCGGTGACATGACGCTGCGAACTTTCGACATAGGTAGCGAGGTCCTGATGATATGCGGTGAACCACAGCCCATTATAAATAAGGTCGGCATACTCCAGCGCCACCCTCTCTTTAAAACGCAGTTGCTCTTTAGAGAGGGTCATCGCTTCCAGGGCTTTATGAGCGGTAAGCAATACCGTCGCTGCGGGCGCCTCGTAAATCTCCCGCGACTTTATGCCCACCAGCCGATTCTCCACGTGGTCGATGCGTCCCACACCATGCTCGCCGGCCAGCTCGGTTAGCTGATGGATCAATGAGACGCTATCCAGGTTTTTCCCCATCAAGGCTTACCGGTATCCCCCGCTCGAAGCCGATCTCCACATAGGAGGGCTTGTCCGGAGCAGCCTGTGGAGAGCGAGTCAGGGCAAAGATCTCCTCCGGGGGCTCGACCCACGGGTCTTCGAGAACCCCACACTCGATGCTTCTCCCCCACAGGTTCACATCGACGGAATAGACACTCCCGACAGAGACGGGAATATCGTATTTCTTGGCATAGGCGATTTCCTCCTCCCTGGTCATCCCCCACTCCCGGGCCGGGGCAATGATCTTCAGGTGAGGGGCAAGGGCGAAAACGCTCACGTCGAACCTCACCTGGTCGTTCCCCTTCCCGGTACAGCCGTGAGCCACCGCCACAGCGCCCTCCTCCCTGGCGGTATCCACCATCAGTTTTACGATGAGGGGGCGAGCTAATGCTGTCGCCAGCGGATACTGCCCTTCATAGAGAGCACCTGCTTTAAGAGCGGGAAAAACGAAGTGCTTGACGAAAAGCTCGCGGGCATCGACAACCAGGGACTTCACTGCCCCTGTGTTCAGCGCCTTCTGCCGGATAGCGGGCAGGTCCCGCTCGCTTCCCATATTCACCATGAGGGCGATGACATCCATGTGATAATTTTCCATGAGCCACCTGATGGCCACCGACGTATCAAGTCCGCCACTATAGGCGAGCACTACCTTATCTGCCATTTTTAGCCTCACATTTCTTTTCGAACTCACACACCATGACTTCTACCATATGTTTTCACGATTAGATTTTCCGTCTCGGACAACACCATTTTTAACTTTCACGGCTCACAACCCGGAATCCCTACGTGGGCTGTGGCGATTTAGCCGTATCCTTACCCACCCGGGCCAGCACCCTCTCTAGGATGCTCATAGCCTTATCCACATCGCGCTTGCTTATAATCAGCGGGGGCATGAAGCGAACGGCGTTTGGCTTCACCGCATTGAGCAGCAAGCCATCTTCAAGGCACGCCTTTACCACGCTATCGGCGATGTCGCTGGATAGCTCCAGGGCCAGCAGAAGTCCCCGGCCCCTGACCTCGACGACACTTTCAAAACTCGCCTTTAATCCTTCAAGGCTGGCCTTTAAATAATCCCCTATCTGTTGACAGTTCTCCACGACATTATGCTCCAGAATATACTTCACTGTGGCGTATCCCGCGGAGCAGGCGAGCGGGTTGCCACCAAAGGTGGAGCCATGGTCCCCGGGGCCAAAGACGGAGGCCTTCTCCTTTGCCAGGAAGGCACCGATGGGAAAACCGCCCCCCAGCCCCTTGGCCAGGGTTATTATGTCCGGCTCAATGCCATAGTGCTGGTATGCAAAGAGTGTCCCAGTTCGTCCCATCCCGGTTTGAATCTCGTCCAGGATGAGGAGGAGGCCCTGTTCATCGCACCAGGAGCGCACCTCTTTCAGATAACCGTCATGGGGGACGTTGACACCTCCTTCGCCCTGTATCGCCTCGAGCATCACGGCGCAGGTTTTTCGCCCTGATGCCTTTTTTATAGCATCGATAGTATCATATTCCACGTTGATAAAGCCTTCAGGCAGAGGCGTATAGGGCTCCTGAAGCTTCGGCTGGCCGGTGGCAGCGACCATCGCCAGGGTGCGGCCATGAAACGAGTTCGTTGCCGTAATTACCTCATAAGCGCCATTCAAGTGAAGCTTGCCGTACCTGCGGGCAAGCTTTACCGCCCCTTCAGAGGCCTCGGCACCGCTATTGCAGAAGAAGACCTTGTCATAGCAGCTGTTCTCGATAAGCAGCTTCGCCAGGTGTATCTGGGGCACCGTATGGAAATGATTTGAGGTATGAATGAGGGTGCGTGCCTGCTCGGATAAGGCATCTACGATTGCAGGGTGTGCGTGACCAAGGACATTCACCGCTACGCCGGCGACAAAATCGATATACTCCTTCCCCCGTTCATCCCAGACCCTCGCCCCTTCTCCACGTACCAGGGTCACAGGCATACGCTTATAAGTATTCATCAGGTATTTTCGATCCAGTTCCTGCCAGTTGCTCATCTTCTCTTCCTCTCAGGCTATCGTCGTCCCGCTTCCTTTTCCCGTTATCGCCTCGACCAGCGCATGAGGTGACCGGCCATCGATGATCCGGGTTACCGGTACGGTGGCCCGGGCAGTCAGACACGCCTCCAACTTGGGGATCATCCCTCCGGCAGCAACGCCGGAGTCGATAAGATCACGCGCCTCACCGGGCGAGAGTCGGGACAGCAGCTTCTTCGAGCTATCCATAACTCCGGCGACATCGGTGAGCAGGATTAGCCGCTCCGCCTGAAGGGCGGCGGCAATTGCACCGGCAGCGGAGTCAGCATTGACATTAAGTATCATCTCTTTATCGATCCCATATCCCAATGGGGCAACGACGGGAATATATCCCTCCTTCAGCAGGATCTCGACAGGCTCGGGGTTAATCTTCACTACCTCTCCGACAAGTCCGAGCTCCTCACTCTTGACCTTTGCCTCGATGAGGCGGCCGTCGATGCCGCTGAGGCCCATCGCCCGCCCGCCCCGCGACTGGATGGCGGCTACAAGCTCCTTATTGACCGTGCCGCAGAGCACTCCGACCACTACCTGAAGCGTCTGGACATCCGGTGTTGCCCTTAGCCCATCGACTATCCTGGTAGCGATGCCTAACCGTGACAGCCACTGTGTTAATATAGTGCCACCGCCGTGAAGTACCACCAGGCTTTTACCCTCTTTCTGGAGGGCGACAAGGTCCTCTATGACGGTTTCGCCGCTGCCGAAGGTGCTTCCGCCGATTTTAACGACGATAGGTTTTTTCATTTTCCCGACTACTCCTGATCGCCCGTGAGATTCCACTCAGGTCGTATACTCGCTGTTTATGGTAACATAATCCGCTGATAGGTCGCAGCCCCAGGCAGTTGCCGCGCTGTCCCCAAGGTTAAGGCACACCCTGATGGGCACTTCAGCCCTCCCCATCGCCACCCGTACCTCTTCCTCATCGAAGGGATGAGGTGAGCCCCCTGCTACAAGGCGTACGTTATTCAGGAAAAGGTCTATCCTTGACCCATCGATCTCGGCACCGCTACGGCCCAGGGCGGCGACGATCCGTCCCCAGTTGGGGTCGCATCCATGAACTGCCGTCTTCACCAAGGGGGACCCAGCTATGGTGCGCGCCGCCAGCCGGGCATCAGTAACAGTCAGCGCCCCGTCAACGGTAACCTCAATGAGCCTGGTTGCACCTTCACCATCGCTGGCGATACGCCGTGCAAGATAGGTGCAGACCTCCGTCAGCCCTGCCTGAAAATCCTCTGCGTCTGCAGTACCCTCGATAATGCTCCCCGCCATCCCATTGGCAAGGATCAATACCATATCATTGGGGCTGGTATCCCCATCGACAGTAACCATATTGAATGAGACATCCACCGCCTCTCTCAGCGCCTTTTCCAGGAAATGAGTATCGATGGCGGCATCGGTAGAGAGGAAGCAGAGCAGGGTTCCTAGATTCGGATGGATCATGCCCGACCCCTTGGCAATGCCCCCGATAGTGAATTCACCACTCTCGGCGACAATTGCTACTTCCTTCGCATGGGTATCGGTGGTCATGATAGCCTGCGCCAGCTCGTGACCACCCTCTTTGGAAAGGGCAACATTTTCTATATTTGCTCCGATAAGCTCGATAGGAAGCGGTTCCCCAATGACGCCCGTGCTGGCAACAAGCACATCCTGACGTGCAATCCCCAGCCGTTTTGCCGCCAGGCTTGCCATCTCGGCGGCATCCTTAAGCCCGCGCTCGCCGTTACAGGCATTAGCACAGCCCGCATTTACCACGATTGCCTGTGCCTTCCCGCCTGCGATATGCTCCTGGCACCAGAGCACCGGGGCAGCCTTGATCCTGTTGGTGGTGAATAGCCCGGCAGCCACACAGGAAACCTCCGAGTAGAGTATGCCCAGGTCGAGCCTGCCGCTGGTCTTTATGCCGGCGCGGGTCGCGCCCGCGAGGAATCCCTTCGGTGATGTGATCGTGCCGCCGGAGATGGTTTTCATAGGGGAACTATATCATAGGGAGAATACTCAGGCAATATAGGATGGTATAATAATCCAAGTAGAGGCATTCTGAGCATGGAGAGGTTCGCCAGCTAATATCTGGCATCCAGTATATATGAATACGCTCGCTGCTTATCTGCGGTGCGGCCGGCAAGTAATTTAACAGACCGCTGAGGGAGAGGTGCAGGATACTTCCTGCCGGGGGTCCGGGTGCCCCCCAACTTATAAGGTCCCCCAAAATTGCGGGATTAGGGGGTTGATTGAGACTATTTGAGTAGTTCTTCAAAAAGAAAATAAAGGAGGGAGACCATGAACAAGACCACTGAGAATGCACAGGCCGCTTTCGCCGGGGAAAGCCAGGCCAACCGAAAGTATTTGTTCTTTGCCGAGAAGGCTGACAAGGAAGGCTACCGGCAGATAGCGCGGCTGTTCCGCGCGGCGGCCGAAGCCGAGACGGTTCACGCACGCAACCACCTTAATGTCCTCGAGGGGATACAGCCCACTGCGGATAACCTGCAGGCAGCCATCGGCGGCGAGCACCACGAGTTTACCCAGATGTATCCTGAATTCATACAGCAGGCAGAGGGTGAGAGCGAGAGCAAAGCGAGAAACAGCTTCGATCTGGCGAATAGAGTAGAAAAGATCCACCACGGTTTATTCCAGGCAGCCCTCGGTATGCTGGAGAATAAGAAGGCCATGGAGGATAAAACCTTCTATGTTTGCCAGGTGTGTGGCAATACCGTCGAGGGTGAGGCACCTGATAAATGTCCCATCTGCGGTGTCTCCAAGAAAATGTTCAAACCTGTGGATTAATTGAGACAGCCGAGAGAGAGATGCATGATACCTCCTGTGTAGGGTTTGGGGGGTTCCCCCCGGCTTTAAGAATCCCCCAAGATTGGGGGATCAGCGGGTTGATTGAAACTATTTCAGCAGCCTCTCAGTACAGGAAGTAGAGATTAAAGGAACGCAAATACGAAGCAGAAGGGCATGGACATTAGTCCGTGCCCCCTCGCTTATTTCGAACTAGCATTTGGATTCGAACAAAAGATATCTGGAATGTAACAACAAATTTGGATTGGGGACATAGGGAGACCGCTGAAAAAGAGGTACAGGATACTTCCTGTCGGGGGTCTGGGGGTGTCCCCCAGCTTTAGCAGTCTCCCAAGATTGGTGGACTAGGGGGTTGATTGAGAGAATTTCA
>JAVLBD010000086.1:0-6136 GCA_031581405.1 Dehalococcoidia bacterium | reverse complement strand
TGACTCATACTTCAGCAGTATCAATTGCTCCTTCCCCCGTCACGCGTTTGATATGGCACTTAAGGGAGACTACGATTTCTTGGATGCTCTGGTCATGTTTAACAGCTGCGATCATATCCGCCGTGTTTATGATCACTGGATACGCCAGATAAAAACCCCCTTCGTAAAGATTCTCAGCCTTCCCAGGAAAGCAGAGCAGCCACAGGTGGAGTGGTTCCGAAGCGAATTGGATATGCTACGAGAAAGTATACAGGATCATTTTGGGGTGAAAATAACTGATGATGGGCTTAGGGAGGCGATAGCGCTACATAATAAAGCGCGGGGCAGTCAGAGGGCACTTTACGACCTGCGGAAAGGTGATAAGCCGCCGATCACCGGCGCCGAGATGCTGGCTGTCTCCGTTGCCGGTACGGCAATGCCTGTTGAAGTGTATAACAAGTTGCTCGAGGAGATGTTGGATGACATTGACGGAGCAGACGGCCACTCCAATTACCGGGCACGATTAATGGTGATAGGTGGCGAACTCGATAATCCGAAGTATCTGAAGGTCATTGAAGATCAAGGGGGTCTGGTTGTTACCGACGCACTATGCTTCGGTTCAAGGATGATTTGGGAAGATGTAGATGAGAGCGCCGATGATCCGCTGACAGCATTGTCACGGTACTCCATCGCAGAACGTCCTTCCTGCGCCCGCATGTACACGCAGTATCCAAAGAGGCTCCAATACATCCGGAATATGGTGAAGGATTTTAACGTGGATGGTGTCATTTTTGAGCGGCTGACGTTTTGTGAGACATGGGGATTCGAACAGTACTCGCTAACGCAGGATCTCAAAGAATTGAATATACCCCTTTTGTGCATGGATCGTGAATACACGCTGACCGCTGTTGGTCAGCTGAAAACAAGAGTTCAAGCATTTCTGGAGACCTTAGGGAGGTAATGATGGACGCAAAGAAAGAACGAAGCATATCCAGAATGAGAGAAGAGGTTGCACAATTCGAGCCGGTACTGGATCTTCTCAGAGACGATCCAGACGAGATGTCACAACTACAATATTTTATACTCGAAAGCCTCGTCCGTAATGACAAGGCCATCATAGAGTGTGTCGAGCAGGATAAGCCGTTTCTGGCAAATCAGTTCACCAATCCCGTAGAGATATGCACTGCGATGGATGTTCCCTTTTATTTCCATGTTCAGCAGCAATTTGCCGCCGGCGGTACGGGGGGTAGCACTCATACCCTGGAAGACCTCGAGGAAATGGATAAACTGGGCATTCCACCGGATTGTTGTACCCTAATTAGGCTCCTCGCGTATTACCAGGCCGCTGGCCTACTACCCATTCCAACAGCATACCTTGCGCTGACTGAGCCATGTGATAGCGTCGCAGGACTGCAAAGTTTGTTCATGAATCACCCTGACTGGCGAGGAGTACCCGCTTTTGTGCCAGACCCTCCCTATCATAGCGATGACCGGGCTATAGACTATTTCGCCGGTGAAATGAAAAGGATGGTAGATTTCATTACTGAACACACAGGAAAAACGCTGGATATGAACCGGCTTAAAGAGGTTGTCGATGAAACCAACAGGGATTATAGCTTATGGTTCGAATACAACGACATCAGAAGGGCGATACCGACACCCCATAGCTATATTATGCCAATGTCATGTTTTTACCTGGTAAACACTATGGGGGCTGGCGATCCGGTAAATGCGGGATTCTATAAGACAATGGTTGCCAACGCTGAAAAGAGGGTGCGGGAGAACACACCTGAAGTCCCAAACCAGAAGATTCGGGTTTTTTGGTATGACATCCAACCAATGTTCTTTAGTGAAATAGTCCCCTGGCTGGAGCAAGAGTGGGGAGCGGTCATCGCGATGGACATGGTAAGCTATAGTCCCCATGAGCTGATAGACACATCGACCGAGGACAATATGTTTCGTGGGCTGGCAAAGCGAGCATTCCAGCATCCACCTATGATCCATCAGGCACGGGGATTGGCGGACAATGTCATTCACGACATCACTCGAATCGTTCAGGACTACAAAATGGACTGCGTTATCTTCCCGGGACATATGGGACACAAGGACATGGCTGCGAGTACCGCATTGATGCGAGAAACCTGCCGTGAATTGGGTGTCCCGTTTCTATATATTGGGATGGATATATGTGATAAGCGTTATATGAGCGTAGATGAGATCAAGGATAAGATATCCCAGTTCTTTAATGCTATGGGATTGGGTCAAAATTGATTATATAATCTCATTTAGGAGAACGCTGAAAAAGAGGTGCAGGATACTTCCTGCCGGGGGTCTGGGGGTGTCCCCCAGACCTAAAAGTCCCCCAGGATTGGGGGACTAGGGGGGTTGATTGATGCTATTTCAGCAGTCTCCTAGCTTTCTTACATGGTCAAGCGGAGAAAGAATATTCCCGTAGCATTCCTATAGCGTATCCACCACTTCTTCCTAAATATCCCACAAGAATAGCATCAGGTTTCCAAACCGTATTTTAACCCTCTGTAGATATAAAACCCAGACCCACTCACTTCTGATTAGGGTGTATATGTCTTTATCCGCAAGGTCTGTGCTGTTTAGCTTGATTTAGCTCTACGGTTCGATGGATATTAATAGCTAATAATAGTAGAATTCAGAAATAAGAAAGGAGTTTACTGTGAAAGATCTCCATGATTACGCTGGACCCTTTGACTCAAATATAAGATACGAAGATTTATCCAAAGAGACCTTAGCTAAGCTAGTAGAAGAGTTTGCCATGGCCCTGCAGATATTAGAAGGCAATTGGCAACGCATTTTGAGAGAGAGATTCGGTGATGCAACAACCATAGAACTGGGTATCACACAATGGACAAGAAGTACCCCGAGATACCACCGCCGCATCTCCAATTTACTGAATATCCAAGGTAATAATGTGGAGACTATTTTCAAGGCGCTGCAATTTGACCCGGCCTTTTCACCTGGGTTCTTCGACATTGAATGGCAGCTAGAAGATACAAACTGCGGCTTCTTTACTGTGAAGAACTGTGGTCCTCTTAATGCAATCGAGAAGGAAGGGAAGGGTTATGAAGTTCGTATCTGCCAAGAGCTAGAACCGCCGGCATTCGCTGCGACCGTTCACTATTACAATCCTAAAGCGAAGATTACGCCCCTCAAGTTGCCTCCTCGCGAGAGCCCGGATGATATCGCCTGCAAGTGGAAAATCACGACAGAATAGTAACCGGCAACGACAAGCTGCCAATGATCGCAGTTCCAACTGTGGTTATAGAATCAATGTAGCCATTATTTCCGAAACAAGATGTCGAAATCCTTTTTACTCCTCTATAGATACATATCCCTGACTCCATCACTTCTAATTATGGTGTTATTTGTCTGCCTTACACAACTTCCTCTCACCCCAAATTCCCAAACGCTTCGTCAGAGGATGCTATTTTGTAATTCGACGCTCTGATTTGTGTAGCATAGGTAAAAACACTTCGCGCTCCAAAGGCTCCAGGTGAATAGCCTCTTCCGTGCAGTGAATTGCACACATTCCACATCCACAGCACATATCAGGATTAATTTCTGCCTTTCCCTCTCCATTTAGCGAAATAGCCTGAACAGGGCAGTACTCTTCGCAAGTCCCGCAACCGTTACATATTTCCTGATCAGGAATTTCCGCGATGTAGTATGATTTTAGGACAAACGGGGTGTTCCCCCTGTGGTAATTACCGGCAACACCACAACAATCCCAACAGCAATTACAAATGATATCGACATCATACTTAGCCTTGAGATCTTTCAAAGGTAGAACCCTACCGACCTGGTGGATCACTCCTTTTTCTTCTACCTCTCGAATTAATTCAAGAGCCTCTTTCTTAGTAATCTGACGTGCAAAATTACGAGTTAGTAAATGTTCCGCTGCCGGGCCAATAGCTATACAACTCTCCTCCGGTAATCCAACCCTACACGGATCGCCAACGAGTTTTCTTTGCTGCCTGCAGAAACAATGGCCCAGGGTAATAACTTCGTTCTCGTCGAGTTGATTAAGGATTTCAACAACACTATGAGGGGGGAATACCTCATTAACTTGTGGCTGAATCGCCTCACCTACGTTAATAAGCCTGCTTTTAGGCGGATTCGCCACTGCTATTGAACGTTGGGGCCCTACTTCGTGAAGAATCGCGTTTATTATTTCCGGGTCGAAATCCGCTGCCATGCCATAATACTTACTTAGGCGTTCAGCAAATTCTTTTCGATCCGGCGTTTCAGCCCCCCGCATGAGATACAGTTCAAACCATCCTGGCAATACGGTCATTAAGTGGTAAACAGCCTCATCCTCACCCTCTTCCGATTCCAATTGAGTGATGTGGCCTTTATCAAGTAGACTATCAAAAATCCTGTCGAATTCACTCTTCGGTAGATTAATTTTCAACTCAATCTGTGGAAGTGTTATATTACCACCTCCCATCTTCAAAAGGAAATTTACCTCCTCTGGTTCCAAGACAGCATCGAAAATATACAGTAAATCGTCGGTCACCATTGGGATAGGCGTCTCAGACTGCGCGTTCATGAGATTTGCTAGCTCAGATAATTTCTCCTTATCGTTCTTGAAATCCACTTTTTAACCTCCTGATGCACCTGTAACCCTATTCTACTTTTTGGATAATACCTACTGTGATAAAAACTGTCAATGACAGATATACAAACGAGTTGCCCGTAAGAAATCTGTCCAGGAAAATGTTAGACTTGGATGGATTCGGAGCTAAAAATTAATCACTAAAAAATGTGGAAATTAGCGACATCGAATCAAGGATGTCGAAATCTGTTTTTTCGCACTTTTTTATACATTAAAGTGGATCTACTACTTCTAACCACGGTGTTACTACCTTATCAATAAAGTTGTTCGTAGTACTCGCACTCAGACATATTGACAGAAGATCTTAAGTCAACTATGATATCCCTGCTCAAATCAGGAGCTTCATGTGCATCACGGCAGCACACGATGGGATAGGGGATAATCCCGCCAATATGTAAAGCGGGGGTCCCGAACGGTACAGGAGGAAACATCATGACACACTTGAGCCAGCTTGTTATTGATTACGTGACGTGCCTGGGCGCGTGCGCCGTTGGAATCGCAACAATTGACACGCTAGCGGGCGGGCCACCGTCGGCCGACCTAACCTACGTGCTGCCGAATGCGAATTCGGCCATAAGCTTCGCGATTCCGCTGGACCAGGACATGATACCCGCCTTTCTGCGGAAGGAGGACAGGATTTCGCACGAGCGTGATAACTACACGACGAATGGTCTCGCCAGCGGCCTGTCTCTTCAGCTCTCCAGGTGGCTGGATCAGAAGGGCTATCCCTCAATCGCCCAGGCGTCTAACGACGTCTACCGTAGCGATACGCCGGGCGGAAGGCTCGACATGTACCCAGAGCTATCACTCAGATACCTCGCGGTTCGTTCGGGCGTGGGGCACTTCGGGCTGTCCGGTAACGTCATCACGCGGGACCACGGCGCAGCGGTCATACTGGGTTGCGTCGTCACAACAGCCAAGCTCGAACCCACCGATCCCCTTCCCGCCGACGAGAGCTACTGCGACAAGTGCCGCCTGTGCATGGCATCGTGCGCCTCGGGTCTGATGCATCCGAAGGAGAAGACCCAAGTTGAGCTCGGCGGCGTGGTGTTCGACTACTCGAAGCGCCGGAGCTACTTACGCTGCGAGTACGTCTGCGGCGGCTTCACCGGGCTGCACTCATCAGGCAAATGGTCTACATGGTCGCCGGGCCGGTTCCCGATCCCTGATGACGATGGCGACTTCGGTCCCGCACTGGTGGCCGCCCTCGATGCCTACGGCAAACGCCCGGATCTGGGAGGAGGCTACTACCATAGTCTGATGCGCGGGAAGCTCTGGCAGACCTGCGGCAACTGCCAGCTTGTGTGTCATCCGGACAAGGACGAGCGCAAACGGCGGTATAAAATGCTGAGCGGCAGCGGCGTTGTCGTGCAGCAGCCAGACGGGACACTTGAAGCAATGTCTCCTGAAAATGCAATATCATTCCTTTCAGGAATGGATCTCGAAAACAGAGCATTATACGAGGGTATAGAATCAGGGAAAAGTGCTCTTAGCGAGGTTATTGTTTAG
>JAVLBD010000085.1:0-6140 GCA_031581405.1 Dehalococcoidia bacterium | reverse complement strand
AACCGACCCTCCAACTCGGGCATCAGCCCGGCCAAATTCTGAGGTTTTACTGCGATGACGACAACATCGGAACCTGGTATCGCACTGCCATAATCATCCGTAATTCTGACACCGTATTCCGCCTTTAGACTTCCGAGACGGGCAGCACTAATGTCATTAACGATTATATCCTGAGGCGTGGTCAGCTCCTTAGTGAGGATTCCCCTGATCATCGCCTCACCCATTGCCCCTCCACCGATAAATGTAATCTTCATGCGCTATACGTCTTCCTCCAATATCCTCCTTATTTCATCTTGAGATTTATCCTTCAGAAATACGTTCTTTTGACACTGCACATCTCGAAAGCCGACAATTTCCTCGCTTGTATTAATGCTACCCCCTATGAGGATAACCAGATCGTCGCCTCCTTTTGCATTGAGTCTTTTCGTATGTTTACTAAGAATCTCAGCCACTGCAGCGGTATTTGCATAATCGGTGGAGACAGTGATAAAGGTTGCTATTCCCCCGCCGAGGAAGGATGTCCCCAAACGTCTCACATCAATGGTTATATTTTGAACAGTCTCCAAATCCCGCAACAATAAATCCGGCGGCGTCGTACGACCCGTCTGCAACATAACTCTTAATTCACGCATCGCTACCATTTTCTCAACCGATTCCCCCTTTCAGACTACTCAGTTGATATATTTACTTTTTACTTACCTTTGCTCCGCGAAGATGGCGCGCCCGATCCTCAGCATTGTTGCCCCCTCCTCCACGGCGACCTCAAAGTCATCGCTCATACCCATGGAGAGGTGCTCCAGGCCCAGGGAGTCGCGGAGCTCTCGCAGCCTTCGAAAAATGGGCCGAACCTCTTCAGGGTTGCTCACCAGGGGAGCGATGGTCATTAGTCCTTTTATTTCTAACCCGGGCAAGTGGTTAATCTCCACCATTGCCTTAGAAAGCTCGATCTCTGAATAACCGCTCTTCGGTTCCTCCTGTGCAATATTGACTTGAAGTAACACGGGAATGGTTTTTTTTGCGCGGCCGCTCAATGCCTGTGCCAATCTCAGCGAATCGATGCTATGAATTATATCAAAAATCTCCACTGCTGTCTTAACCTTATTGGTCTGAAGGTGTCCTATCATGTGCCAGGTAGGGTGGGGCTGCAACGTGGACAAATACCCTATCTTCTCCATCGCTTCCTGGACCCTGTTTTCGCCAACGTGCCTGATGCCCGCCTTCAGGGCATCCTCAACAACCTGGGCGGTTAATCCCTTAGTCACAGCTATAAGTGTAATCTCATCCGGCGATCGCCCCGCTCTATGGGCTGCCTCGGTGATGCGCCGCTTTAGAACCTGAAGGTTTTGAGCAATATCCATATCAACAAACCCCGCATTTATGACACTCGATGCCATCGCCCAGCGGACAGGGAGGGCTCTCCTTGCCGAGGCGTGCCCGCTGCAGCTCCCTTTCAAGATAATCATGTCCAACCCCCAAATCGATATTTGCCCAGGGGAACTGCTCATCAATTGGGATTTCTCTGCCAACGTAGTAATCGGCATCGAGTGAAAGCTCTGCCATCGCCCGCCGCCAGGAGGAGAGAGATTTGCCGTCCATCCTGGCAAGCACCGGGGCCAGCTTCCTGTCGCCTCGCGATAGAACCCCCTGAACGATAGCCCAGGCAATGCTCTCCGATCTAACTGCGATGCCATTTGGCTCCAGACTATTTCTGAGCGTGGCGAGGCGCTGGTTGAGAATTTTGGCGCCGGTCATGGGAAGCCATTGGTAGGGGGTACCTGCCTTGGGCACAAAAGGCTCGATGGTAAGGGTGATATGAGTCCCTGTTTGCCTGGAATCAAGGCGCCCCTTTAAGGAGAGGGTCAGCTTGATTATCTCATTTATATCATCTTCGGTTTCCGTAGGCAGACCGATCATGAAATATAGCTTGAGGTGCTTTGGAGGGCGCTCCGCGATCCAGTCTATCGCCGCGATGATGTCTTTCTCCGATATGCCCTTGTTAATGATTTTACGTAATCTATCCGACCCCGCTTCTGGTGCTAAAGACAGGGTTTTAGCGCCGCTATCCACAAGCCCGTGGAGGGCCACCGGTGACAATGGGCGAATTCTCAGGGAGCTGATGGATATCTCTGCCCCCATCGCCTGAAGCCCGGCTACTATCTCATCCAACTGAGGGTGATCAAAGGGTGACGCCCCCAAAATCCCGATCCTTCTGCTCTTCTTCAGTCCGATCTCTGCCTGGCGTAGCAAGCTGTCCACAGAACGAAAGCGAAACGGACGAAAAAGGTAACCGGCGAGGCAGAAGCGGCAGCCCCATCGGCAGCCCCGTACCACCTCGATAAGAAAAATGTCACCTAGCTCCGTCTGGGGGGTGAGGATCACTGAGGTGGTAGCAAAATCATCGATATTACGCACCCACTGTCGGTAGACTTGCTTGCTATCATGTAGGCCTGGTACATAAACCCCGGGAAGGGAGGAGAGTGACTGGAGTAGCTCATTCCTGCTGCCTCGAATCCCCTTTTCGCTCTTTACGTACTCCACACCATTCCCCTGTAGCACATCTATTATCGCCGGTAAAATGGCCTCCCCCTCTCCAATGGCAAAGCAGTCGAAGAAGGGTGAAAGGGGCTCCGGGTTGGCAGTTATACATGGTCCGCCTGCAATGACCAAAGGCTGTTCGTCACTGCGGTCAGCGGCAAAGAGGGGAATTGCGCTCGATTTCAACAGCTCAACGACATTGATATAGTCCAGTTCGTAGGAGATTGAGAAGGCGAGTACTGTAAAGTCATCCAAGCAGTGCCCGGATTCAACGCTTCGCCTGTCTCCTTCACAGAAGACCCGCTCGCAGACGATATTATCGTAGCTATTCAGAAGACCGTAGATGGTCTGGAATCCGAGGTTGGACATACCTACGTGGTATGTATTGGGATAGATCAGGGCGATGGGGATTCTGCCGCCCCAATCCTTGATGATCGTGCCTTTCTCCTTCGAGAGCCTTTGCTTAGCTTCCTTTTCCCACCTCATTTCACGCGATTACGCTGTTTCCACACGCCCCCATCCCTACTATGTCATCATATCATCGGCTTCTCGCTGCCCACTATGCCGACTTCGATGATCTGACCGCAATTGTGGCAGGTTACCGTTATGCTAAGGGGTCGATTCATCGTCCTCTCGGCGATGGCTGTTACCATACTATCAATGTTATCCAGGCGCTGGTCCAGGTTATCAAGGCGCCGCTTCATCTTCTTCAGGCTTTGCTCCTCTTCTTTTGTTTCGCGTTCCGCTTCTTTTACCAAATCAGCCCTCCTCAGTTAATGGCTAAGAATATACCTCCGAGAATGATTAACACTACTCCTATAATCATTAATATCCATCCTCCCACTCTAAGAGCCCCGGGTTCGACACGTATCGGCCAACGTGTTATGAACTCCCTTAGGTCGGGGCGCTGAGAGAGGTCATAATTAAGCCCCCGCTCCTCACTCCTGGCCCATAAAAAGGCGATAATACCCAGTAGAAGGAAAAGGCCTCCTATACCCATCATTATGTAATTATCAGGACTATGCATGGCTTAAGCCTCATATCAACTGCACTTGGTGTAACCACAGCCATGGCAGATGTGACACCCCTCCTGATAGATCAGCATTCCGCCGCAATCCGGGCACTGCCCGGCCACGTTTATATTAGTATACTCCTGCTCATTCTCAAAATCATGCACAGCCAGGAGTTCGCCCTGTAAGTAATGGTTTATCTCAGAGGCTTCGATGTCCTTGTCACCGCTTTTTATTCGCCTTTCCAGTACACTCCCAATTGCATCGGGGCAGGAGAGCACCGCGTGGCCCTGCTCCCAGGCGATAGCGGGACAGCGAATGCCCCTGAGATGCTTTACAACGGAAGTAACATCGACACCGGAGCGAAGAGCCAGTGAAATGAGCCTGCAGATAGCCTCAAGTTGTGCTGAGGCACATCCACCTGCCTTCCCCAGGCTGGAGAAGACCTCGCAGATCCCATACTCATCAGAGTTTACCGTTACATAGATATTGCCGCAGCCTGTAGCTACCCTCTCGGTAACACCCGTGGTAGCTCTGGTACGCTTCCTGGGGACCAGCGTCTCGGTCTTCTTCCCCTCCTCCCCCTGCGCTATGTTCAGCACTTGCTTATCCTTACTCCTATCCCGATAGATGGTGATCCCTTTACACCCCTCTTTGTAAGCGAGCATGTACGCTTGGGTCACATCCTCCCTGGTGGCACTGTGGGCGAAATTGATAGTTTTAGAAACGGCGTTGTGGGTGGATCTTTGAAAGGCGGCCTGCATCCTAACGTGCCACTCAGGACTGATGTCGTGAGCGGTGACGAAGACCTCCTGGACCCATTCGGGCATGCCTTCCATCCCATGCGCGCTGCCCCGCCTGGCCAGCTCTCTCATCAAGTCTTTGGAGTAGAATGCTTCCGTTCTGGCAACCTCCTCAAAATGCGGGTTCACTTCTACCAGTTCATCGCCATCCAATATATTGCGCACATAGCTCAGCGCAAATAGCGGCTCAATACCGCTGGAACATCCGGCAATGATGCTCAGTGTACCGGTAGGTGCGATAGTTGTTATTGTCGCGTTCCTTACCCTGCGGCCGCCTGGGACATCATAAACGCTCCCTTCAAAAGCGGGGAAGACCCCCCGCTCTTCCGCCAACGCTACTGATGCCTCGGTCGCCTTTTCGTTGATAAACCGCATGACATCTTCAGCGACCTTGATAGCATCCTCTGAGTTATAGGGGATACCTAACTTAATCAACATATCAGCGAAGCCCATCACCCCCAGACCGATCTTCCTTGTCTTTTTGGTCATCTCCTCGATCTCGGGAATGGGGAAGCTATTCTTATCGATCACGTTGTCCAGGAATCTGACAGCTATTTCTAAGGTCTCGGCCAGTTTATTATAGTCGATAGCGGGTTTCCCGTTGCCGACCATCCTTGACAGATTGATCGAACCCAGATTGCAGGATTCGTAGGGGAGGAGGGGCTGCTCCCCACAAGGGTTCGTGCTCTCAATGGCTCCCAGATTCGGGGTAGGGTTATCACGGTTGATCCGGTCGATGAAGATGAGCCCGGGATCACCTGTGCGCCAGGCCAGGTCCACGATCTTATCGAAGACCTCCTTGGCGTTGAGCTTTCCCTGAACTGCCTTGTCGCGGGGATTTATAAGATCATAGTCGGTGCCATCCTCTACAGCCCTCACGAATTCATCGGTTGCTGCCACCGAGAGGTTGAAGTTTGTGAGGGTGTCTCCATTTTCCTTGGCGGTGATGAATTTCAGGATATCGGGGTGATTCACATTCAAGATAGCCATATTGGCGCCACGGCGCATTCCCCCTTGCTTGATGACATCGGTTGCCGCATCGAATGCTTTCATGAAGGATACAGGACCACTGGCAAACTTGCCGGTGGAGCCAACCATATCCCCCTCTGGCCTTAATCGGGAGAAGGAGAAGCCGGTGCCCCCTCCACTCTTATGAATCAGTGCCGTGTGTTTTACTGCATCGAAGATGCGTTCCATGGAATCTTCGATAGGGAGGACGAAGCATGCCGAGAGTTGCTGTAGCTCCCGGCCGGCGTTCATCAGGGTAGGGGAGTTGGGCAGAAAATCGAGATTCGCCATTACCCGATAGAATTTCTCCTCCCAGACTGCTGCATCTACCTTTTCCGCGGAGGCGATATTATGTGCCACACGATGAAACATGTCCTGGGGGGTCTCAATGTGTCCATCACTATCCTTTCTAAGGTATCTCTTCTCCAGAACACGCATTGCATTTTCCGAGAACCCTGCAGTTTCGGTTTTCATAGCCCCTAATTTCTTCGTTGGAGTGACCTTGCGGGCCATGTCCCGCTGCTTCTTCTGTTTTAACTCGGTCGGTTGTATTACAACCTCCATTTCACTCCCTTCAGCGAGAATTTGCTTTACCGTAGCCTGAATTTCAGCGGGCTTTAATCGCGACTCGGGGATGGTGCCCTCCATCCCGGGAAAGCTCTGATACGTTTGCTCCAGGCGCTGAATAACCCGCTCGGTAATTCGTTCCACCGCCTCCCTATCCGAGATACCTAAAGAATCGGTGGCGCTGAATACAACACGCGCGATTCTGTTTCGGAGGAGA
>JAVLBD010000084.1:3848-6144 GCA_031581405.1 Dehalococcoidia bacterium | reverse complement strand
GTGGTAGATGAACAGGCCAATGGCCATACCCATGAATATGCCCGAGCGGTGGGCGTAGGTCCCACTATGAAAGTGGGAAAGACAGAGCAGGTGGAATTCGCCATTATTGGTGGAGGTGTAACCTGCCCATCTTGTGTTGTTAGCATTGAAACAGCTCTTAAGGACCTCCCTGGAATGGATGATGTCCAGGTCAACTTTGCCGCCGAGCGCGTCACTGCCAGGTATGATCCGAAACAGGTGACACCTGAGCAGATGCAAAAACTAATAGAGTCTGGTGGTTACAAGGTTCACCGTAGAGGAGATTCAGGCACACCGGAAACGGAGGATCGAGAGGCTGCTGAACGGCGTGCGGAGCGGCAAGACCTGACCCGGCGGGTTGTCATTGGAGCAATACTGACAACTCCTGTAGCCTTCGCAGTAATGGTGAACACTTTTTTCAGCCCATCATGGATTCCTTCAGTCTTGCTCAATCACTGGTTTCAGCTTGCCCTGATCACCCCGGTGATGTTCTATTGCGGCTGGCCTATTCACCGTACAGGATGGCTAACGCTACGCCATCGCACGGCCGACATGAACACACTCATCACTATAGGAACCATTGCTGCTTTTGGGTACAGTCTTGTGGTTACAATATTTCCCAGCGCGCTGCCGGAGGATCTGCGTGACGTCTATTATGAAGCAGTAGGTGTAATTATTACTCTGATCTTACTGGGTCGCCTATTAGAGGCTATCGCCAAGGGCGGCACCGGTGAGGCCATTCGTAAACTCATCGGCCTGCAGGCCAAGACTGCCAGAGTGGTACGCAATGGACTTGAAGAGGACATCCCCATTGATCAAGTGCAGGTGGGGGACATAGTCGTGATGCGCCCGGGAGAGAAAGTCCCAGTAGATGGTGAGATCATTGAAGGTTATTCCACTATCGATGAATCTATGGTAACTGGGGAGAGCCTGCCGGTCACCAAGGGCGAAGGAGATTCTGTAATTGGAGCCACTATCAACCAGACAGGGACTTTCCGGTTTAATGCTACCAATGTAGGTAGTGATACCATGCTCTCTCAGATTATTCAACTAGTCCAGCAGGCGCAGGGTTCAAAAGCCCCAATCCAGCGCATAGCAGATGTGATTGCCAGCCGTTTTGTCCCTGCTGTACTCTTCATCGCCATTGGTACCTTTGTAGTTTGGTTCATCTTCGGGCCAATACCTGCTCTTAGCTTTGCCTTGGTCACGGCAGTGGCTGTGCTTATAATCGCCTGTCCCTGTGCTCTAGGTTTAGCTACTCCCCTCTCCATCATGGTAGGCACAGGGAAGGGCGCGCAAAACGGTATCCTTATTCGCTCTGCGGAGTCCTTAGAGATCGCGCACAAGCTCCAAACCCTTATACTCGATAAAACCGGCACAATCACGAAGGGACAACCATCGCTAACAGATGTGGTTCCCTCTGACGATATTCCAACAGACGAATTACTTCGGCTAGTGGCATCCGCTGAGCACTCATCCGAGCACCCTCTAGGCCAAGCCATTATTCAAGGAGCCATAGATCAAGGTATAGATCTGGTAGTGCCTTCTCAATTCCAGTCGGTCACTGGCAGGGGAATTCAGGTTACAGTGGACAGTCGCGAAGTGTTGGTGGGTAACCGTCGCCTGTTGGAGGATGCTGGTATAGAGACCAGTGCGCTGGACCAACATGCAGAGCGCCTGGCGACCGAGGGAAAGACTCCCATGTATGTTGCAGTTGACGGCAGGCCGGTTGGGATGGTTGCTGTAGCCGACACTGTGAAAGAAGAGTCATCTAATGCTGTGGCTACACTACAGCGACTCGGACTTGAAGTGGTAATGATTACCGGTGATAACCGCCGCACTGCCGAAGCTATAGCCCGTCAGGTAGGCATCGAGCGGGTTCTAGCCGAGGTTCTACCTCAAGATAAAGCCCTAGAGGTCAAGCGCCTTCAAGGAGAGGACAAGATAGTGGGTATGGTGGGAGATGGCATTAACGATGCACCTGCTCTAGCACAGGCTGACGTTGGCATCGCAATTGGCACTGGCACTGATGTAGCCATTGAGGCTTCAGATATCACCCTGATCTCGGGTGAACTGAAAGGCGTGGTGACCGCTATAACTCTAAGCCGCGCGACTATGCGGAACATTCGCCAAAATCTAGTAGGGGCATTTCTCTATAATAGCTTAGGTATTCCCGTGGCTGCCGGTGTGCTGTATCCAGCTTTTGGCATCCTATTAAGTCCCATGATAGCAGCGGCGGCAATGGCCCTTAGTTCCTTGTCGGTCGTTGTGAACTCTA
>JAVLBD010000084.1:0-3838 GCA_031581405.1 Dehalococcoidia bacterium | reverse complement strand
CGATTGCGACGCTATAAACCGCCGGAGCTTTTGACGGCAGAGCTAACTCTCCAGACTACTGCCCTTAAGGTAGAGGTAGCGGAATACGAAAAACAAGAGGAGGCAACAATGGAAACATCAAAAGACCCCGTATGCGGCATGGACGTTGACCCAAATAACGCAGCTGCCAGTTATGAGTACCAGGGCAAGACTTACTACTTCTGTTCGACCGTCTGTCATGACAAGTTCAAGGCTGAACCAGAGAAGTATACTGGCTAGACTCACTTAACACTGTGCCGGTACATGAATTATTTACTCTCATTAGAAGAGGATCTCGGTAAGAGTAGGGGGTATGAGTACATTTATGATCTACCGCTGACATTTGAACTGATCAGAAACGGGGGAACCTGCCATGAGTTACCATTTTAGCAAGACATTGAACTGCTCCTTTGACGAAGCAATTCCCATGGTAATAGAGGGACTGAAAAAGGAAGGTTTTGGCATCCTGACGGAAATCGATGTTAAAGAGACACTGAAGAGAAAACTGGATATTGAGTTTCGAAGCTACAGGATCCTTGGCGCCTGCAATCCGACATTTGCGTATCAGGCATTACAAGAAGAAGACAAAATTGGAACAATGTTGCCCTGCAATGTCATTGTGCAGCAACATACCGATGGCAATGTAGAAGTATCAGCTGTGGATCCAATCGCATCTATGCAAGCTATAGAAAACCCGAAATTGCGAGACGTCGCCGAGCAGGTGAGAGCCAAGCTAAAGAGAGTCATCGATAATCTATGAGTGATCGCTAAGCAGCTTAAGCGCGCTACTCGATAATGGGCAGCTCCCTTCCTTCTTTCTCTCGACAGTACAAGCCTATCCCCACCCCCTAACCCCCCACGCCGCCGCAGAACAGCTAATATGAGTCCTGTTCTGTGCGTTCCGCAGCGTGCTCGCCCCCTCTTTGAAGGCTTGCGGGGCCTCTGCGTCGGCGTCCCCGCCACGTCGCTCCCGCCGCATCGCCCTCTTTGCCTTTCCTTATCTCCCCCCGTCAGCCCCCTTTTTCCTTTACCTTCTCCTTCAGGGAATCGATCTCCCGCCGCAATTGCCTTTGTCTGCGGTAAAGAATAAACATATAAACGGAGATCGCTAACCAGATCACACTGTAGGCCGCTGCTAAGTATTCCAGGTTTTCCATTCTATTTACCCTCATCTATAGATCGCTTTAACATCTTTACCTCGTTCCTATCCCGTCTTAGTGAAGTCCCCTGGACAAGTAAGCAGAAATATAACAGGGTGAAGGCGAGGATGCAGACCATAAGGGTTAGCAGCATGGCGCCCGTTAATCCACCTTCAAAGATTATCGGGCCCGGGTGCTGAGTTCGCCATAGAATAATGGCCAGGGCAACGATAGGCACATCCAGGAAACCGATAATTCCAATGACAGCAGCATATCTGGCCCCTCTGGATTCCTCCGTGGCATACGCACTTATAAGCAGATAAGCGAGGTAGATGAACCATAGAATAAGGGTGGTGGTAAGGCGTGGATCCCACGCCCACCATGTCCCCCACGCTGTCTTGCTCCAGATAGTTCCCGTTATAAGGACCAGTGAAGCAAAGAGAAAGCCAATTTCCGCTGAGGTGCGAGCCAGTCTATCCCATTTCATATCCCTGCGACGCAGGTAGAGAATGCTGCATACAAAGACAACCGCAAAGGCAATGAAGGAGTTCCAGGCCAGGGGAACGTGAAAATAGAATATCCTCTGCACCACGCCCATCGTCTCCTCGGTTGGTACATATATGAAGACGAGCAACTGCGCCGCCAGCATGGTCACGAAGGTGAGCCCGAGAAGGCTACTCATGCTAAGGGCATTTCGCTTCAAGCTCTGCATTCGCTCTTAAAGCCTCATTCCTCGATTACAAATTCAAATACTAGCGGCGAGACTGCAAGGAAGATAACGTCGAAAGCGGCCATCACTCCCAGCCAGGATGCTATAGCACCCCAGGACTCGCCTGATAGCACCAGCCCGGTGGATTTTATCGCTGCTATTATCACCGGTGCTGCTATGGGAAGGAAGAGAAGGGGCATCATCACATCTCGTGCTCTGGTGTTAACTGCCATCGCTGAGAACAGCGTTCCGACAGCAGCAAAGCCAATGGTGGCAAGCGGTACGATGACTAACAGTTGAGGCGGGAAACCATGCTGGTTGAAAAGGACGATGAAGACGGGCACTATGATTGCCTCAACCACTAACATAAAGACCAGGATACTCAGCATCTTCCCCAGGTAGAGAAGGCTTCTATCTACCGGGCATAACATGAGCCCCTGCAGACAACCTTTATCCTTCTCCAAGACAAATGAGCGGCTCAGGCCTAATACCCCGGCAAAGGTAAATGCAACCCAAAGGATACCTGCAGCAATGGTACTTGTATTCTCGCCTGGCTCTAATGCGAAGCTGACCACTATTATCACAAGCAGTGCGAAGGCGACCAGTGAGGTTGCAATCTCCTTCGTACGTATCTCGGACTTGATGTCCTTCCATACTATGGTCAGAATTTTGTCAGCGCTACCTTTCAATCCTTCACTCCGGTACATTGGTAGTAAACCTCTCGAAGGTTGCCGATGTCCAGTTGTTTTGATCCCTCATAAGCAATCTTGCCATCGGCCATTATCGCTACGCGGCTGCTCAGGGCTGCCCCTTGTTCCAGGCTATGACTGGTCATAAGTACGGCTCGCTGCTTATTGGCTGCGGAGTTCAGGATAGTGGCAAACATGGCGCTTGCATGTTGATCCAGCCCCGTACCTGGCTCGTCCAGAAGCAGAACGGGCGGGTCGTGAATCAGTGCACGGGCGATGGCTAGCCTCTGCTGCATTCCCCGAGACAGGGTGCGTACGGGATCGTGTATACGTGACTCAAGTCCTACCTGCGCCACCAGATGATTTATCCTATCTCTCAGATTGGATACGTCGTACATCTTACCATAGAATCTCAGGTTCTCGTAGGCGCTTAAGTCATCGTACAGCAGCGTCTGGTGGGTGACTACCCCTATTCGACGCCTGATCATAATCGCATCTTGCTTCAAATTGAATCCGGCGACCGATACATCTCCCGCGGATGGCTTAACCAGGGTGGCTAACACCTTGAGGAGAGTTGTTTTGCCAGCTCCGTTAGGGCCGAAGATAGCGAGAATATCACCCCATTTGACACTCAGGTCTATGCCTCTCAGGGCATGATGTTCACCATAGCTTTTAATGAGCCGTTTAACCTCAATAGCATACCCGTCGGCTTGTATATCGACACCATTCATTACTGGCTAGGTTCTCCCGTTATGCATCGACTCGATTTGGCGAGCCTCACTCACATCCAAACCGACAGCCTGAGTCCCATACTATGAGCTACTACTGGAGCTACGATGAATTGCCGGCGACTCCAACAACTCTCCGATGGTAGCAGATTGGAGAGTTTAATGTCCAGCACACTATCATGCATTAGTTCTTTGCCTGTTTAGCTGAAAAATTTTTTATCGCTGTGCTTGACAGTACGCCCGGCGTCGGTTGGTTACAACTTCATCTCACCCTACGCTTACTTGGTGTCATCAGATAGAGATTGCTGGAATAGTCTCAATCAACACCCTATACCCCCCAATCTTGGGGGATTTTTTAAAGCTGGTGGACACCCCCAGACCCCCGGCAGGAAGTATCCTGCACCTCTCTTTCAGCGGTCTCTATTGGCATGGTTATGTTTCTACTCCAGAGGTTATAACCTTTACCCTTCTCGGTATCCAGAGTACAATGAGACCGCCGAACATGAGGAATCCACCGCCAATCCATATCCATTTGATAGCTGGCCTGACCATTAT
>JAVLBD010000083.1:0-6188 GCA_031581405.1 Dehalococcoidia bacterium | reverse complement strand
GAGCTTGGCGAGCCACGGTATCCAAAGCTAAAGGGAATCATGGCGGCAGCGAAGAAGGAGGTGCCTACCTGGAATGCGCAGGATATAGGCGCCGATCCGGCAAAGCTCGGTGCCGGTGGGGCACGCGCCAAGGTGTACAAGCTATTCATCCCCGTTAAAGAAGGGAAGTGCGAAATCATCGAGGGAGATGGCCCCGAGGAGGCAGCGGTCAACCTGGCGCTGAAGCTTCGAGAGACCAGGCTAATATAGAGGAGGTTAATAATTAATGGCTGAAAATAAAGGGGTAATGGTCTGCGGCGAGGTCAGCGATGGTAAGCTGACAGCAATGACTCTGGAGCTTCTCGGCGGTGGCCGGAAGCTTGCCGATAAACTGGGGGAAGAGCTCTCTGTAGTTTTGATAGGCAGTAGCCTTGGCGACCTGGGCAAAGAGGCGATAGCCTTTGGAGCAGATAAGGCATATATCGTTGATGACGCCCTGCTGAAGGATTATCAAACAGACGCCTATGTGGCGGTTATGGAAAAGGTGGTGAAGCAGGTTGCACCCACTATCCTGTTGTTTGGAACGACATCGATGGGACGCGACCTGGCACCAAGATTGGCCTTCAGGCTGGATACCGCGGTCTCCATGGACTGTGTAGAGCTCGATATTGACCCCGACTCCAAGCTCCTGCTCCAGACGCGACCGGTATACGGTGGCAATGCGAGGGCGGTCTATATCTGCGAGAATACCAGGCCTCAAATGGCAGCAGTGAGGGCAAAGGCACTGGATCCATTGGAAAGGGATGGTGCCAGAAAGGGGGAGGTGACCAGTATCGAGGCTGGGCTTGACCCCTCAATTATCAGGACGAAGGTTGTCGATACGGTAAAAGAAGAGGTTACCGGGATCAAGCTGGAGGATGCCGATATCGTAGTTGCCGGCGGGCGCGGTCTAGGCAGTGCTGAAGGCTTCAAGGAACTGGAACCGCTGGCAAAGGTATTGGGCGCGGCAATAGGGGCCAGCAGGCCACCCTGCGATAACGGCTGGGTGCCAGCATCGCTTCAAGTCGGGCTCACCGGAAAGATCGTAAGCCCTACCCTCTATATCGCGGTAGCCCTGTCCGGCTCCAGCCAGCACATCGCGGGATGCTCCGGATCGAAAAACATCGTCGCTATTAATAAGGATCCCGAGGCCAATATATTCAAGGAGGCTCGCTTCGGGGTTGTCGGCGACTACAAGAAGGTACTCCCCGCCTTCACTGAGAAGGTGAAGGAGCTTCTCGGCTAAGTAAAAAATACGGATTCAAATAAAAAACACCGCCTGTTACTATTCCAGGCGGTGTTTTCATTATAGCTCTACCAGATACTTCGGTAATTATATCATGCCGATTACCCCAATAGAGCCTGCTGATCTTGGGAGACTTCTAAAGCTGGGGGACACCCCCAGACCCCCGGCAGGAAGTATCCTGCATCTCTTTTTCAGCGGTCTCTAATAATAAGGCATACCTGGCATAGTTCTAAGCTTTAATCCCCTTTTCCTTCTCCTCCTCTGTGGTGATGCGCTGTGTGATATGAGCCGGCACCTCCTCATAATGGCTCAACTCCATCTGGAAGCTGCCCTTCCCCTGGGTAATGGAGCGCATGTCTATGGCATAGCGCTGGACCTCGGAGAGAGGTGCCCGAGCTTCAATGACGCTCCACCCACCCTGCGGGGTCATTCCCATCACCTTGGCACGCTTGCTGTTGAGATCGCCCATAATATCGCCGGTGAAGCTTTCGGGAACCGTGATTCTCATAGTCATTATTGGTTCCAACAGAACAGGGTGTCCCTCGGAGAGTCCATTTTTCATAGCGTGGGAGCTAGCTATCTTAAAAGCCATTTCAGAGGAATCGACTGCGTGAAACGTACCATCGTATAGTGTCACTTTTATGTCAACCACAGGGTGCTTCGCCAGCACCCCTTCTTGAAGGGCCTCAAATACACCCTTCTCCACCGCGGGGAAATAGTTCTTGGGCACCGAACCGCCAACGATTCGACTGCTAAATTCATTGCCCGTTCCCCGAGGCAATGGCTCCAGCTCCAGAAAGACATGACCATACTGACCGTGTCCCCCTGTCTGCTTCTTGTGTTTGTACTCCGCCCTTACCGGGCTGGTAATCGTTTCCTTATAAGGGATCTTGGGGATTTCAATCAGTACGTCAACCCCGAACTTGCGTTGCATCTTCTCTGCCACCACCTCCAGTTGGGCTTCGCCCATGCCTGAGAGAATAGTCTCCGCAGTAACGGCATCGCGGCGCACGTGAAGGGAAGGGTCCTCCTCAGCGATCCTTGATAGGGACGAGCCCAGCTTATCCAGGTCCGCTTTGGTCTTGGGGTGTACCGCCACGCTCATTGTGGGGAGGGGGAATACAATAGCGGGCAGTGCCAGTGGATGGTCTTTGCCGCAGAGTGTGTCCCCGGTACTCGTCTCCGCCAGCTTCGCTACGGCCCCAATATCGCCCGCGATAAGGTAGGGTATAGGCTCCTGAACCTTACCCCTAATCATAAATAGCTGCGCAACGCGTTCCTGACTATTTCTGGTAGCATTCCATGCTATGGAGTCGCTATTAATAGTGCCTGAAAATACCCTGAAATAGGTAAGCTTGCCCACATAGGGATCGGCGCTGGTTTTAAACACCAGGGCGGCCAGGGGGGCAGTAGGATCGGGTTCAACCGTTTCATCCTGCTTCGTCTGAGTGTTTGTTGCCGAGATAGGGTCTCGATCCTTAGGGGAAGGCAGGTAGTGGCTAATGGAATCCAACAGTCTTGTAGTGCCCAGATTCTCCAGTGCAGAGCCAACAAGAACGGGCACTACGTGCCCGCTGACGGTGGCCACGCGCAAACCCCGGCGAATCTCCTCCTCGGTGAGCGCCTCCCCTTCCAGGTATTTAGCGATGAGGTCATCGTCCGTTTCCGCAACCGCCTCTACCAGCTTATCACGAAACTCTTCAGCCTGACCTCTGAGGGAATCAGGGATCTCCCCTTCCTGATTCTGTGAATAAGCCTTCATAGTGATGAGATCGACCACCCCGGTAAAATTCTGCTGAGCACCAATGGGGAGTTCTATAGGCAGGCACATTTTCCCGAAATGGGTTTGAAGCTCCTCTAAAACCTTGAAGAAGTCAGCATTTTCGCGATCGATCTTGTTAACAAAGACCAGTCGCGGGATCTTTTGTTCATCGGAATATCCCCAGGAGAGCTCGGTACCCACCTCCACACCGGAGGCAGCGCATACCACGATGACCGCGCTATCAGCGACACGCACCGCTGCCATCACCTCACCGATAAAGTCAGCATAACCCGGCGTGTCCATGATATTTACCTTCATCCCCTGCCACTCGCAGGGCACAAGGGAGAGGTAGATGCTGCTCTTGCGTTTCACCTCATCAGGATCGTAATCCGAGGTAGTGTTCCCCTGGTCCACCTTACCCAAGCGCGTGATTGCCCCCGTGCTATAGAGCATAGCCTCGGAGAGCGCTGTCTTACCGGCACCCGAATGGGAAAGCAGCACCACATTGCGTATCTGCTCCGTAGTGTATTGCGGCATCGCCTATCCCCCTTCCCTTGATATCATTCCTAGTTCTTCTCTATCAGAGAATGCTGAAAGAGTCATGGTCAACCCCCTCTATCCCCCAGTCTTGGGGGACCTTTGAATCTGGGGGACACCCCAGACCCCCGGCAGGAAGTCTCCTGCACCTCTTTTCAGCAGTCTCTATTAATAAGTGCTCTAACGCCCCATTATAAACATTTGGTAAATAGCTGGCAATGCTCGACGGGTTATCCTAATCCGTGAGTTTAGATTCAAAGGTCCGCTTGATGGGTGATAATCCACACGAATCAGCCAAGCTTTACGTTCGACTCTTTTAAGGAGTCAAACATCTGCCTAAGGGGTCATCATCCGGCTTGACCGGATGATCCAAGGTAGTATGCAGCACCAATTTCTGGATTGCCCGATCGAGTCGGGCAATGACAGGTACGGGGCGTGCAGTGACAGGTACAGGTTAAGCAATCTTCTCTTTCGATGCATGGATTAATGGCATACTTGTGAAGTTGACTTTTAAACCCCAGTGTAAGTAGACTAACCCATATTCGCACATATTTACCGATATATCCCGTTTGGATGAAAGCGTTCTGAAGGGAGCTATAAGATGTCTGAATTACATACCTTTCGGTCTAAATACGGGCCATGGGCACTGGTCACGGGTGCTGCCCGGGGGTTGGGAGCAGAGTTCGCACGGCAAATCGCAGCGCGGGGAATAAACCTGGTATTAGTCGATATGCTCGCAGATGAGCTGGCACAGGTCGGCATAGAAATTCAAAGCCTCACCGGCCGGGAAATCATAACCGTTGTCACAGACCTGTCTCAATCCCGGTTTATAGATACGATCCGCGAACGTACAGAGGGCCTCGAGATAGGCTTGCTGGTGAGCAACGCCGCCTTCGGGCCAGTGGGACTATTCCTCGATAAAAGCCTGGATGATAAACAAAAAATGGTAGCTGTCAACGTGCAGGCACCCCTGATACTGGTCCACGAATTCGCTTCTATTATGGAAACCCGCAAAAGAGGAGGGATAGTCTTGCTTTCATCGGCAGCCGCTCTTCGAGGTTCCGCCTACGTTTCCAACTATGCTGCCACCAAAGCGTATAACCTGATTCTGGCAGAGGGTTTGTGGGACGAGCTGCGAGATCATGGCATCGACGTGCTCGGGTTCATGCCCGGTATAACCAGTACACCGGCGTTCGAGCAATCGAAGCCAAACCTGGAAAGGCGAATGAAGGTAGTGCCTATCATGGAAGCAGGTCCAACAGTAGCTGAGGCGCTGGAGGCGCTGGGGAAAAGGCCAAGCCACATCGCGGGGAGAATGAATCGCTTTAACATGTTCATGAGCAGTAAGCTCATACCTCGCAAGACTGCGGTAAAATTAGTGGGGAAGCAAATGCGCGACCTGTATGGTTAGAGACTGCTGTAATAGTCTCAATCAACCCCCTAATCCCCCAATCTTGGGGGATTTATTTAAGCTGGGGGACACCCCCAGACCCCCGGCAGGAAGTATCCTGCACCTCTTTCTCAGCGGTCTCGGTTAATATTAAAATAGGATAGCTTTAACCTGAGCCAGTCAAGCCGCGTCTCAACCTTAAGGCAGCATTAATACAGAAGGAGAGGGCACAATGAAAGTACCCTCTCCTTATATGTTGCCCTTTTTATCTACCGGTCGTGAGCCTGACTTTAGAGTAGCATTCGCTACAATATACAGGGCGATCCTGTCTGGGCTGGAAAGGTACCTGCGTATTTACACCACATTCGGCGCAAACCGCGGGAAACATTTCCCTTCTCTGTTGATAGCCGTAGCTATCTCCGAAGCGCTGTTGCTTCCTGGCATTTCTGCATTCAGTACAACGCTTGGGCTCATTGGTATAGCCCCTGGACGCGAATAGCGATTGCTCGTCTGCACTGAACGTGAAACTCGCACCGCAATCCTGGCACTCGAGGGTCTTGTCAACTAAGTCCATGAACAACCTCCTTTCTTGATAACTTGGTCGAAGCTTGGTTGTCCGTGGCCTAGGAAGTCCTTGAGGAATTACTGAGGTTTGGAAAAGCAAACTGTAAACCAGATGATTAATTATATCATGTATTGAGAATGCCGTCAAATAATTGTATTCGTTAGGAGAGATTTGCCATGAGACGCGAAGATTGCCGCGCCCCGAATGATCGGGGCTCGCAATGACGATGGAAGTATTTCACTGGGGATAAGCTATGCAACGACGGGTAGAAGAGCGCCTTATAATTACAGTAGGGTATTATACAAGAATGCTGAAATAGTCATGATCAACCCCCTCTATCCCCCAGTCTTGGGGGGCTTTTGAAGCTGGGGGACACCCCCAGACCCCCGGCAAGAAGTATCTTGCGCCTCTTTTTCGGCAGTCTCTATACGTTAATCCGAAATAGCTCAGATTGTTATGCCGTGTTAAGAACACGGGCTTGCTCATATAAAGAGCAGAGGCTATAATGAATTCTCGAATTGGGATGTACCCCGAATGTCCCTTTCACTGAGATTATAGGGGAGTCTGATCCTCCCGTATCAAATATATAAAACATGAAACGAGGTCTCGATGAATAAGTATTCAGCGTTATTTAAGCCCGGCAGCATCGGTACAATGCAGCTGGAAAACC
>JAVLBD010000082.1:0-6280 GCA_031581405.1 Dehalococcoidia bacterium | reverse complement strand
CCCCAAGCTTGGGGGACTTATTAAATCTGGGGGGCACCCCCAGACCCCCGGCAGGAAGTATCCTGCACCTCTTTTTCAGCGGTCTCGTATAAGACGCAGTTCTGTGCAGCCCCCGTCGTAGCTCCATAATTTCCTCGACACCGCACAACAATAGATTGACATCAGGGAGCGCGTGTGATATAAGCTAAACTATCCTATTACTACAACAGACAACCCGTAAAATCAATCACCCGCCACATTTTATACCAACACATCGTGGCAAATAAATAAACGGTTAAAAGGAGCTAGAACATGCCTGATATAGCGGATAAAAAGCAACTCAAGGTCCTCGCTCCCGGCAAGATTGCCGGGCTGGAGCTACGCAACAGAATTATTAGATCTGGATGTTTCGAAGGCATGTGTCCCGGCGGATCTCCCTCTAATGCGCTACTGGAACACCATCGAGAGGTCGCAGCCGGTGGTACTGCAATGACCACGGTAGCCTACTGTTCGGTGTCTTTCGACGGTCGCGCCTTTGGCCATGAGATATGGATGCGGGAAGAGATCGTACCGGGTTTACGGAAACTGACCGATGCCGTTCACCTTGAGGGTGCTGCTGTTAATATACAGCTCGGGCATTGCGGCTTTTTTTCCAACAAGAACGTGATCGGTCGCCGACCGATTGGGGCATCACGAAAATTCTGCACCTTCCGCTATACATTTGCTCATGAAATGACCGAGGAGGAAATTAACAGGGTAAAAGAGGATTTCGGTAAAGCAGCCGCACTGGCCATTAAGGCAGGGTTCGATGCAGTAGAGATTCATTCCGGGCACGGATACCTTCTCAGTCAGTTTCTCTCGCCGTACACCAATCAGCGACAGGACAGCTATGGCGGGTCCCTGGAGAACCGCATGCGTTTTCCCGCCTCGGTAATCAAACACGTGCGGGAAACCGTCGGACCCAACTTCCCTATTCTAATCAAGATGAACCTCAGTGACGGCTTCAAGGGCGGCCTGGAACTGAACGAAGCGATTGAGGTAGCCAAGCGATACGAGGCGGAGGGAGCCAGCGCACTGGTCCTCAGCGGTGGATTTACGGCGAAGACCCCGTTTTACATGATGAGGGGAAGGATACCGCTAAAGGAGTGGCTACAGGGTCCGAAAAGTATTGTAGAAAAGACAGGTTTACGGGTTTTTGGCAATCTTTTCGTTCAGACTTATCCTTTCGAAGAGATGTTCTTCCTCGAGGAGTCCCGGAAAGTGAGAGATGCGGTAAGCATCCCAGTAGTTTTGATCGGGGGCATCTGCTCTATCGACAACATGGAAAAGGCTATGGAAGAGGGTTTCGAATTCGTAGAGTTAGGTCGAGCCCTTATCAGGGACCCTGACCTGGTACGCAGAATGGCGAGGGGCGACTGGGAAGCATCGAACTGCGATCACTGCAACAGATGCGTCGCCGAAATGGAGAACGGCGGGGTATGGTGCGTATCCAAGGTCAAAGGTCAGTACCAAGAAAAGAAATAGTGGAAATTAAGAATACCGATAGAATATAATAAAAACAGGTTATCCTAGATAAGGGGGGCAAGAATATGGAAGCGGTAGCAACAAAAAACATATTGAAGGAATTGGAGGAAATAGTTGGGGAGAAGCGCGTACGGGCAGATGACGTCGTCAGATGGACCTACGCAATAGAGGATTTCGCCGGTAGCTTTTTTCATCCACTATCTGATAAATATGGTCCGCCTGATATAGTAGTCAAACCTCACTCCGCCGAGGAAGTCTCAAAAATTCTTATACTGGCAAATAAATACAAATTTCCCATTATACCCAGGGGAGCAGGCTCAGACATGACAGGGGCGGTCACCCCTCTGAAGAAAACGGGTGGCATAGTCCTGGACATGACGGATATGAATCGTGTCCTCCATTTGCAGGAAGGATTAAACGCCGCAAGGGTTCAGCCTGGAATAAGGTGGGGGGAACTGCATCATGAGCTTGCCAAATCCGGAGTTACCATTGGCTGCAAGGGTCCTCACGGTTTCCTTGGAGCCACGCTGGGAGGCGGTATCGGCGGTAACTGCTTCTCGATAAACAGCCCGAAGTATGGGTGGCTTAATGAGAACATCCTGAACCTGCAGGTAGTCCTGCCAAACGGGGATATTATAGAGACCGGCTCTTTGGCCAACACAAAGGTAAAGGATTGGTATTACCGTTACTGCAACGGGCCGGACCTGGTGGGCATTTTCCTTGGGGCAGCCGGGGCATTCGGAGTAATAACGGAATTCACCATAAGAACGTACCCCATTCCGGAGTTCTCCGATACCCTTGCCTACACCTTCCCGGATACAGATTCCCAGCTAAAATTCGTAATGAAGCTGGAATGGCACGGTTACGTCACGGATCTCTGGGGCCTTGCTTACTACACTCTTCCTGAGTCTCTAAGGAAGATCATCCGGCCACTGATAGGGGAGAGAGATATTGCCATTTTTGCTACAGAAGCATACGACAAGGATATATTCAAGGCACAAAAAAAGGCCATCGATAAAATGGCAAAGGAGTTTGGCGGTATAGCTTTACCAATAGAAGGTATAATGCGCGCTCTGGGCGTATCAATAAAAAATGAGACGGAGTGGATGGGAGGAGCAACGTTTGGGAAAGTCATGGGGCCCAACGGCAGTGATACCTGTTCCATAGCCCATCTTCCTCAATGGCAGAAAGTGGTGGGGAAAGCATTGGAAATTATGGAAAGAGATGAGGAATTGCTGAGCGGTTCTGTACCTATGATAGGAGCCGAGCACTTCTTCCTTTTTGCTCAACTGCTCTGCAGAGGAGGGGTTTCCAATACATTCGCAATGACGCCCGGTGACTTCATGGACCCTGAAAAGTTAAAGCTGGCTCAAGAACAGTATTGCGAGATAGTAGAGTCCTACATGGATACCGGTTATGCGGCGCTTTATCGCATTGGGAAAGAGAGTCAATTTCTGACGAAAAGATTCAAGCCGGAATATATATCGTTCATGAAAACGATTAAGAAAGCTCTAGATCCAAACAATATTATGAATCCAGGGGTCCACGGGCTTGGTCTAGAGGAAGAATAATGAGAATTGAGGAGCATGCGCGAGAAATATGGACATGTAACCACTGTTCCATGTGCACAGGAACTGTGGTTGATGAAGGTGGGTTCTATAAGACATGCCCAGCTTTTGAACAGCTAAGATTTGAAGATAACTCACCCAGGGGCCATAATATAATGGCATTTTATTTATTAGAGGGGTCATTGAAATACTCAGAACAGGTGGCCAACTCCGTCTACAATTGCACTACCTGTGCCTCATGCGAAGAGATATGTAAGCCTATGGGCAATATGATAGCCCAGATGGGCGGTAGTGCTCTGAAAACCCTGCTACCCAAACTCATGCGCCCGCTTGGGGCAGAACTGGAACCTATTCAAACAGTCGCCATCCTGGAGGCGATGCGAGCTGACTGCGTCGACCACGGTCTTCAGCCGGAGCCATTGAAAAAAATGGCTGAAAGCGTCGAAAAAAACTACAATCCCTATGGAGCACCCCATTCAAACAGGACGACATGGACAGAAGGCCTCGATATATCGCAGATCCCCGATACAGTCCTGTTCGTGGGCTGCAGCATAGCCTACAGGAGACAGGAGATCGCGAAGGCAACTGTAAAAATACTGCAACAGGCTGATATTAAATTTGCTGTTCTGGCTGACGAATGGTGCTGTGGTTCAGTACTGCTGAGAAGTGGGAATGTGGACACGGCAGAGAAAATGATCCGGCACAATGTGGAGCTGTTAAAGAGCCATAACGTAAAGAGGCTTGTTACCTCGTGTGCTGAAGGCTATATGGGAATAAGCAAGGACTGGCCACGTTTCGCGGGAGAGCTGCCGTTCAAGGTTATTCATATAAGCGAATTACTGTATGAGCTGGTTTCAGGTGGAAAGATAAAGTTTAAAAAACCGATTAAATCAAAGGTTGCCTATCACGACCCCTGCCATCTGGGAAGGGAAATGGGTATCTATGCTGAGCCGCGAGCAGTATTAAAAGCGATCCCGGGGATTGAGCTGGTGGAGATGTACCCCACCGAGCACGCGGCAGCATGCTGCGGTGCCGGTGGCGGGGTAAAAATCTCAAACCCGGATCTCGCTTTAGAGATCGGAACTGCTAAGATACCGTTTATCAAGGAAACAGGTGCAACTGTTCTCGCATCGGCATGCCCTTTCTGTAAAACACATTTCGTCGATGTTATGGAGAGGGCGAAAGAGCCCATCGATGTTAAGGATATAACTGAACTGGTCGCGGAATCCATGGGGGTATAAATATGACAACTATAATTGATATCCTGGATGAGCTCGAGAAAGTACGCTTAGCACCTCTTTTAGTACCTGTGTTGAAAGCATCGGACCCATTGATGGGTGCTTTACCTGAAGGTTCTTTGAAATCGATGATGGCGCATAAAGGAACGCAGACTGATCTGGTTAAAACAGTGGAAGGTTTGGCACCATTATTTCCCACTCTGATTAGATATGCAGGTCATCTAGCTGAATCTAAACTAGCAACGGGTATCATATCTCTTATGGTAAACATAACAACACCTATCATGAAACCGTTTAATCCACTCATGGCAAAGATGGTGGTCCCATCTATCGGCCCGTCGCTGAAACTGACCAATACCTTTGCCCCACTATTTCCCCTATTCATAAAAGTATCGGATAGCTTCTGGAGAATGGAAGTAGGTATCGAAAGGATATTTCGCGGCAGCAAGAGCCAGTAAGCCCTTGGGCATAGCTATTGCTCGAAGTATTGCTCACTCGATATCATAGCGAGACTGCTGAAATACTCTCAATCAACCCCCCATATCCCCCAATCTTGGGGGATATTTAAATCTGGGGGACACCCCCAGACTCCCGGCAGGAAGTATCCTGCATCTCTTTTCAGTGATCTCCATAGCAATTATCCCATATACTTGTTTACTATCTGAGCAGGCCTGAGGCATCATTACCTGAAAATACGATCTACCTCTTCTGAACAGCACAGGCCGTTTATCTTACCTCAACGATTCCAGATATACATACAAACCTGTATCGAATGCCAGATTCTCAGACAATTTCCTTCATCTTATCCATGAAGGCATCGAATGCCTCCCTGCTTGTATAGCGGAACTCGTATCCGGTCGCTTTTCGTACCTTTTCTGTATTAACAACTATTGGGTGCGTAAGTATATCCACACCACCCGGGGAACTCGATTGAAGATGCAGCTTCCAGGAAAGATTTGTAAACCATGCCAGCGGGCCTGCCGGGAGCGTAATCGATCGTTTGCCTGCAGCCTTGACCATCTCGGAATAGCGCACACCGCCATCACCGGATACATTGAATATGCCATACTGCCTCTCTTTCAGCAGTATAGTTACAATTTCAACCAGGTCATCTTCATGAATAAACTGCCACAACGGATCGTGTCCTTTCGCCCGAATCATCACGGGCGTAAACAGAACAGAGAGTCCCCCGACAACACTATGGGGACCCGTTACCGCGACGGTGCGCACGATGGTGACACCCATATCAGGGTGATTTCTCATAAAGTTCTGAAACATTATGTCTACCTTCGCCTTATCCATAGGGTATGGGAAATTGGTAGCCGGCCTTAGTGGAGCATCCTCAGAGATAGATTCGGGGTTATCCGCATGAGCCCCATAAGCCGTGTAGCTGCTCATATAGAATAATTGCTGTGCTCCCGCCTTCTCGCAGGCCTGCAGGAAGTTCTGTGAGCCTGTGATATTGATGCTATGAGTCCCTGTCTCATCGTGAATGGGTGTGACCTGAAATGCCAGGTGCAGTGCAGTGTCGATTTTATTATCGATAAAGATATCGGCAAATGGCTTTCGTACATCCTGCTGGTAAAACTTCAGCTTGGAAGAAGTAATTCCCGGTTCCTTGACATCGAGGCCGATAATGCGCTCCACTTCGTCTTCCTGTCCCAGCCTGTCGAGCAATAGACCACCGAGGTATCCCCCTATGCCAGTAATAGCTACGTTTTTCATGCTTTCCTCCTGCTTGCCGGTTTGCCGTAGTATGGCCCTCTCGAAAGTACTCTGTCAAGACCCTCTGTCAAGCAACTAGCACGTTAAGCGAGACTGCTGAAATAAAGGTGCAGGATACTTCCTGCCGGGAGTCTGGGGGTGTCCCCCAGCTTTAAAAATCCCCCAAGATTGGGGGATATAGGGGGTTGATTGAGACCATTTCAAGAAGTCTCTATTAATAACCATAAGAGTCAAATAATTGACAAT
>JAVLBD010000081.1:0-6331 GCA_031581405.1 Dehalococcoidia bacterium | reverse complement strand
TTCTCCCAATGGGGGCTTTGTTGCCATTCGATGGCAATGGAGAAGGTCCTCGATAAAATGCTGCCAGAGGAAGCGCTTTCAAAGGTCGAGCAAAACTAGAGAAGACCTAGCGTCCCTTATCCTTCTCATCTCACTAGTGACCAGGTTCACCCTGTCACGACAGTCCAGTCGGGCAACTTCGGGATCCTCTCACTCTGTATGGAATGCGCCTCCGAGCAGGAGTATCCGTTCCAACAACACCTTGAGCCTGTGATCCAGGCTAACCAAATATAGCAGGTCGGAGATACTAGAAAACATCGTGGGGGATGCCCTTTATGTATTCCCTGGCTTCTGCGGCGACGAAGAGTGAACCGGTAGCGCAGATGAGGTCCCTCGGCCCGGCCATCTCCATAGCACGCTCCGCAGCCGATGATACGCTTTCCGCCAGTTCTCCCTTCACCCCCTGTTTTTCAAGCTCCTCAAGAAGTAACTCAGGTGCGAGCGCCCGCGGGTGGCGGGAGCGGGTAACAATGGCCATGCCGGACAACGGGGCCAGCTCTCCAACAATCCCCGCTATATCTTTGTCGGATGAGGCTCCCAGTATAAGGATCAACCTATCGAAATGTAAATACTTCTCGATGGTCTCCTTCAACCTATTCGCCGAGTCGGCGTTGTGGGCGCCATCTGCCAGGAAAAGGGGCTCGTGTCTCAGGATCTCCAGCCGCCCCGGCCACTGAACCTGAGCCAGCCCCCGTGCGATATCCTTCACCCCGATATCGAGTGCCTCAAGGGCGGCGACGGCGACTGCAGCGTTTTCCAACTGGTGCTCACCGAGCAGCGGAATGATGAGCTTATGATTGCCTTCCCTACCCTTTACTTCGAAAAATTGCCCTGACAGGTCCGACTTCACTTTTCGCCAGGTAACATCCCGACCCACTGTAATAAGGGGTACGCCTTTGCTGCGACAAACCTCTTCTATTACCGCCTCAACCTCCTTGGACTGCGGCGCGCTTATCACGAGAGCTCCAGGCTTGATTATGCCCGCCTTCTCCCCCGCTATCTCAGCTAAAGAATCCCCTAAAACCTCAGCATGATCCAGGCTTATGGACGTAATCACGGCAATCCTGGGCATTACCACATTCGTAGCATCGAGCCGCCCCCCCAGTCCCACCTCCAAAACCTGGAAATCGACCCGCCGCTCCATAAAGAAGGCAAAGGCGAGAGCGGTTAATATCTCAAAAGTGGTGATCTCTCCGTAATCGTGACGCCGATTCACCTCATCAATCTCAGGCTGTAACTTCTCTGTCAGGGCAGAAAACTCCTCCTCGGTAATCATCTCACCATCGACGGTGATCCGCTCGCGAAAGGTATGTAAATGGGGAGAGGTATAGAGCCCCGTTCGGTAGCCAGCGGCGGAGAGGGCAGAGGCAATCATCGCCGCGGTGCTCCCCTTCCCCTTGGTACCCGCTACGTGAATTGCCGGGGAGGTGAGATGAGGGTTGCCCAATCTATCGAGGAGCTCCGCCACACGCCTCAGGTCGAAATTGTCCGCTCTATAGAGAAAGGCGGGTACTTTCTCGTAGTCGGTGAAGCTCAGGATGTAGTTGAGCGCTGCCTGATAATTCACTGTGGCATTATATCACGTCATGAGCAGGCGAGGCACGATGGTGTATCCAATTTGTCATTGCTGTGAGCCGAAGCCCTGAGTTTAGCTCAGGTGCAGCGACAAGAGGCTGGCGGTGTGTTTCACCAAATCGCTAAATCCCTTCTGGATGGATTTTTCAATACCTCAGGTGGTAAACTAAGCTACGCGCGTGAGGAGCGGCTATGATTCCCTGTGGCGTACGGTCTGCTAGAAGATAAGGAGGCACATGCTATGAAAAGCGTAACAGCGGAAGCGCTGAATCTTAGGTACGAGCCTGTGTCAGTAGTCTTGACCGATGAGAAGCCTGACAACGCCGTGGAGTTCAAGAAGGGGAAGTTCGGCTGTGTCATGGCGTTGCTGTCAGCCGCCTCTCGCGGCAGGCAGGCCGTTGCCAGCCGGGAGACTGTCACATGTCCGGGGGGCCGTACTGGCCTCGGATTCGGAAATCAGTTTGAGAACCTGCCAGGTGGAGTGGATATTTTCTGCCGCTTTCTTTCGGTAGGCAACGAAGGGTACGAGCCAGGCATGCAAATCACGGATATGATGAAGCCTTTCGTGACCGAGGAGATATACGACAACTTCAAATATGGGGAGAGATACCTGAAGACACCGGAGTTGGTAAGGAAGTACATCGATTGCCTTCCCATAACGGATGTGCCTTTCGAGTATGTCGTTTTCAGGCCGCTCAGCGACGTAGATCCGGAGCAGGAGAAGCCCAAGGTTGTGGTCTTCCTTGCCGATATGGACCAGCTTTCAGCGCTGGTCGTCCTGGCTAACTACGACAGGGACGCTAACGAGAGCGTGATTATTCCTCAGGCCGCTGGCTGCCAGTCGATAGGGATTTACCCTTTTGAGGAAGCCAGATCCCAGACGCCGAGGGCCGTGGTTGGCCTGGTGGACATTACCGCCAGGGTTCAAGTGAAGCGCCAACTCAAAGGCGACCTGATGAGCTTCGCCGTTCCGTTTGCCATGTTTCTAGAGATGGAAGGAAATGTTCCTGGGAGCTTCTTAGAAAGAAGTACTTGGAAGGAGTTGATGAAGCTGAAAGACTAGTAGGCTTAGTCCGTTAACCAAGTGCTTGAGGCCGGCCACGCTGTTAGCACCCGTGCTACCACATTTCAGGTCAGTATGAAAACAGTGAATTGCACATAATACATGTATGTTATGTGTATTCTTTTGTTTTTGAACTGGGCCGAAATCAACGCGAGGGGCAAAGGGCAATCGGAGTTGCGCAATGTAGAAGAGTTCGCTCATCGAAAGGAGAAGAAGCTCAACATAGTGAGAATATTCAATAAATACAAGGCGAACTCTAGGCTATCCTCAAAGTTGATATATCGAATGTCCGAGTTAAAATAATTATAGGGAGCTACCCTCTACGGGTAGCCCTTTTCATACCAGCACAACCTCACGATATATTTTTTCAACTACATCACGCACGCGCGGGTAAAGCCATAGGCACAACCTAGCTAACTACAATGTGCCTATTGTGCTGCAATCGCTGGTGTACTGGACGAGTATAGTAGATTGGCATTTACCTTCGAGAGGTCTATAATGCGTCCAAAGCAATACATTATCTACTAAGTGAAGACTCATGGTGTTCATAGATGGCCGCGAAGTGGTTCAGTCGTTTTCAGTTTGATACCTCCGGAAAAGAGCTGAAAGTGAGGAACAGATAGTGAGCACCTTGAGCAAGACGGGAATCATAGATGAAAATTAAATGGAATAACAGAGTTACACAAATACTTGGGTCACAGTATCCTATCATGCTGGGAGCGATGCAGGGGATCGGCAAATCAACGCTTGCAGCCTCGGTATCGGAAGCAGGGGGATTTGGGATCATCACCGCTCATTGTTTTCGCAAACCCGAAAAACTGCGTAATGATATCCGAAAAGCCAAATCCATGACAAGCAAACCGTTCGGTGTAAATTTCAGCATCGGACTGGTTCGCGACATGGATGCAATGCTCGATGTGGCTCTTGATGAAGGGATTAAGGTGATAGAGACATCTGTGATGCCCGGCAAAGAGTATCTCCCTAAAATTCGGGAGGCAGGCGCTAAATGGATTCACAAAGTCGCATGTGTGGAACACGCTCTCTCTTGGGAACGGCAAGGGGCAGATGCAGTAATCATCGTAGGTATGGAAGGGATCGGTTTCAAACATGTTTCCCAATTGCCTACTCTTATCGGTATCACATGGGCAGTTGAGCAAATGAAAATCCCGGTCATTGCAGCTGGCGGGATTGGGAACGGGCGTACATTCGCTGCTGCACTGGGGATGGGAGCAGAAGGTATCTGTATGGGAACAATGTTTGTGGCAACAGAGGAGTGCCCGGTTGGCAAGCGACATAAACGGTCACTGGTTGATGCTAAACCATCCGATCCGCTATTCCGAAACCAGGCCCTTAATCCTCCCGATATGAGCGTTTTTGAAGAAGTGATGAAGGACCGGGGAAACATGCCAATGGAAGAGTGGTTGAAGCGGCTGGAGAAAGTTATGCTGCAGCAATCACCTGATAAGCCGTATGAAGCACAGGAGATGGCAGGAGGATCTCTGGCCGTCGGGTTTATTGACGGGATTGTACCGGTGAAGGAACTTATCGATACAATAGTCAGTGACACCGAAGAAATCCTACTGAACCAGATACCAAATCAGTTTCCTCCCATAGACAACATGTAAGTCTGAAATCTGGTGATTACTGACACGACACCGGGCCTACTACCAAGGAGGTAAGATGATAGCAGTATCTGAAACTGCTGGTGAAAGGTAAGACACTGTATTTAGATGAGTTGCGGGGACAACAGGGTGGATGATTACGCCGAGTTATAGAAATAGGAGGAGATAAGCGTGAACAACTGGATATTAGCACAAACAATTGTATCATTGAGCAAGATGGACATATTCTGATCGTAACCCTGAATAGACCGGAAGCAAGAAATGCGCTTAATGGCCCCATGCTTCTTGGAATGTACAGGGGATGGCGTCGATTGGATGACGACGACGATCTCTATTGTGCCATCCTGACTGGAAAGGGAGATACGTTCTGCGCCGGGATGGACCTGAAAGTAGGTCCAGGAGGAGGTGAAGACGCTGAAGAATTTCAAACGCTAATGCAATCAGTGCCAAATCTACACTGGCAAGCGCTTTTAAGGGAAGATCGCCCGAACAAACCAATTATCTTAGCGGTGGAGGGGTATGCTCTGGCCGGTGGAACAGAAATATTGCAGGGTACGGACCTACGCATAGGAGCGGAAGATGCCGTTTTCGGAGTCACCGAGGTCATACGCGGATTGTATCCTCTTGGGGCTTCTGCCATCCGACTGCGTCGGCAGATTCCCTACTGTCTAGCTGCAGAGATACTTCTCTTGGGCAGACGAATCAGTGCCCAGGAAGCACTCTCATGGGGATTGATCAATCGAGTGGTACCAAAGGGGAAGGCACTTGAAGAAGCGATGAAAATGGCGCACCAGCTATGCGAAAACGGCCCTCTGTCCCTTAAAGCGATTACCCGTACGCTACGAGAGCTTGATGAAAGCATGCCCATGGCCGAGGCTTTAAAAATACAGGATGAGATCGGTTGGCCAGTGCTATCTTCGGAGGACGCCAAGGAGGGCATGACGGCCTTTAAGGAAAAACGAAAACCCATCTTCAAAGGAAGGTGAATTATACGGGCTGTCCGATAAATGTAGCCCCTTTATCCCACCAGCACAGCCTAACGATGTGAAGTTGTAACTACATCACGCATACACACCAGTACAGCTACTACTGAGAAGTGCAACACTGAACCGGACAGCCTACTCCAGCGCCCCGATGCCTTGGGGAATTGCCACCAAACCTGAATTGTGCTAATCTTCTGCAATCGATATTCCTAATAATGGACGAAGGAGAATATAAAATGCATGGTAAAAAGGTAATGGTTGTAACACTTTGTGCACTACTGTTATTTGGGGCGCTAGCCTTCGCTTCTGTATCGTTGGGGCAGCAAAAAGCATTGGCTGACGAGGCTACCTTCTATTCAACCAGCTCGGATGGTTTTCTAGAAATTGCCAACAGTTCTTATACTGCTGCGCATGATGCAGCTAATGCTGATGTGATATGGTCTGCTTTGACCTGGTCGGCTATAGGACAAGCTTTTATATCTGGTAACTATCAGATTTATCGTAACGCATTGTTTTTCGATACCAGTTCATTGCCCGATAGTGCGGTTGTAACAGCTGCCACATTATCTCTATATGGTAGTGTTGATTACAGCACAACTGACTTTGACATTACTGTCGTGGACGGTTCTTTACTTAATGATCCCCTAGTATTGGGTGATTACGGCGACTTGCTAACTCAGACCATCAGTGGAGGAGCATTCAATACGTCAGGCTTTTCTGTTAGTGGTTACAACGACATTCCTCTAAATCCAACAGGAATGGGATGGATTTCTAAAACAGGAATGACCAAATTTGGACTGAGAAGTTCCCGTGAAATTGCATCTATCGTACCAAGGGGCTATGAAGCGATAAATATTAACCAATATGAAGAGGGCGTTGGGTATCAACCTCGACTTGTTGTAAGCTATGATACTGCAGCACCAACCCCTACGATACCTCCACCCCCTTCCCCAGTCCCCACCCTATCACAATGGGGTATGATAGGAATGGCCATAGTATTGTCTGTCGCTCTTGTATGGTCGATTAGGAGGCGATTGGTCGTCAGAACT